>JACRFJ010000017.1 GCA_016217935.1 Candidatus Kaiserbacteria bacterium | reverse complement strand
TTCACACAGGTAAAGCATCCCTGGACCAATGGCAAGGCCGAACGTGTCATTAAAACACTCATGACCGAATGGCACCGCCGGCGGAGTTTCATTTCGAGGGAAGAGCGACGAAAGTTCCTGTACGCGTACGTTCGCTGGTACAACCAGCTCCGGCCTCACCAAGGCCTTGAGGATCGGTCGCCATTCCAGTTCCTTGAATCCTATCTAGCCCGTGCCGCAAGTGTTACCAACGCTTGATATTTGTACATATAGGGCGTAGAAGCTCATGAAAATGCAAAAAAGAGCCGCGGCGAGGATACGCCGCGGCGGCTTTCGGAAAGATCGATTCTCGCTGAAATCAGCCACCAGGACCAACGCGGCGCTCGACGCGTTCGCCCATCGGCGCAGCCTTCGAGAAGATGTTGCCGACGTTGTAGAAGATGTGGTTGATGAGGCTCGTCGAGATCCAGACGTGCACCAGAATGAACCACTCGACGAAGCCGAAGTAGACCGGCGTCGTCCAGAGGGCGCTCCACGCTTCGACGGGAATCAACACGAAGAGCAGATGGAACAGCGAACCGGTGGACTTCGGATACACGTTGATTGTGACGTGGATCGCGAAGACAATGAACCAGATGAATCCCGCCACGATGACGCCGTAGAAGGGCCCCTGCGCCGTGTTCTGCTGCTCGGAGAGCTGTTCGGCTTTGATAGCACCGCGACCTTGCATCTGCCCGATGAGTTCGCGCCCTTCGAAATACATGAAGAACATTGCCCACGTGGCGAGCCACCAGATGAGAATAGTCTTCTTCGAATCGTATGCGATGCCGCTGAATCCCAGGAGCGGCACGCCGAGAGCGACAAAGACACCGACCATGAACGCATTCCAGCGCTCGACCCAGATGTAGGGCGGCCGGCCGCTCGGCTCAGGCAGCATGCCGAGCGCGATCCTGAGCTTTTCGAAGCGCGGCGTCGACGAAGAAGATATGGTGTGGTCTTGGGTGGTGGTATCGGACATCGCCGACTCCCTGGCTGTGCACCTCGACGCGAGGTGCTCCGACAAGTAGTAGTGCGCCAAATGTGCGTACGAGTCAAGCGGCGGCGAGCCTCGCGCTCAACTCAAATCTTCAACTCAAATCATAGCGAACAATCCGCGACGAATCGCGGTGCCATGCAAAATCACAAAAAAGCACGCATACTATAATTACGCTATAGCGTAATTATAGTATGCGTGCGTAACGGAAGATTCAGGCGTTATTTCGTAAACGAGACGGAGCGGCCGGTGGAAACTGAGTTACTCGTTGGCACCGAATACCCCGTTGGTACCGATGAACCGGTCGACACAGAGTAACCCGTCGGCACGCTCGTGCTTGTCGGCACCGAGACCGATGTAGGGACCGACACGGACGTTGGTACCGAGATAGACGTCGGGACAGAGACAGATGTTGGTACCGATACACTCGTCGGCACAGAAATAGAGGTCGGGACGGAAAAACTAGTTGGGACAGAAAACGACGTGGGGACCGAGATCGAAGTCGGGACGGAAAACGAAGTTGGGACCGATATGCTCGTCGGCACAGATGCGCTCGTAAAAACTGAATACGACGTCGGGATCGAAATACTGGTGGGTACAGAGTCCGAGGTAAGCGTCGAGTAGCTTGTTCGATCCGAGCAGTCAGTGGGTACAGAATTACTCGTTGGCACCGAGTACCGTCCGTCGACGATTGGTACGACCTCTCCTTGGTAATTGATCGATCCGACCTGCGCGTATTCGTCCGCGCACGCCGCAAAAGCATCGCTCGGCATCGCGAGCGCGAACGTAATCGAAAGCATTGAAAACGCGGAGATAATTTTATGCATATTGATTATGCGCCGATGTTGCCGACGAATTCCGCTTCGATGATAAAGCGAGCGCTTTTTCCCGTGAGCGTGTCGCAGGTGACGAGCGTGAGACGCGTGCCGTGTGCTCCGGAGAGATCGATAATCTCATCCGGATCATCTGCTTTTGCGGTGCGCATCGAGGTCACGCTATAGAGATAATTTTTTCCGTCGTCACCGCGGATCGTGATCACGTTGCCGGTCGCGAGTTCTGCTACGCGGTTGAAGGCTTTGTACATTTGGTTGTGCACGATTGGGAGATGCGACGAGTGCGCGAAGACGAGAAGATTGCCTTCTTCTCCGAGCTTCGCGGAATCGACGAAACGCGCTGGACCGTCTTTGAGCAACTCGTCGAGTTTCGCAATGTCTCGTGTCGAAGGATTCTGCACGGGCAGATCCATACCGATCGATCCGATCATAATGCGCGTTGGTGTCGCTGGCCGCGCCGCTTCCGACACAATCCTTGTTTCAGAAGCTCGAGTCAGTGGTACTGGATTTTCTCCGAGCGCAGGAAGTTCATCGAGTTGAACTTCTTGGGAACGAGGTGGCGTGCCGTCGACATAGTACGGGACGAAGCCGACAGAATGTGCTGCGGAGAGTGACAGAAAAAAGATAGCCATCGTCGCGACGAGAAATGCTACGAAGTTCGTTTTCCCGACCGTTTTATGGCTCAAATGCTGGTTCATAGAATAGCGGGATATTACATCGAGAAGGCTCGTTTGTCAAGATCGGCATTTGACATTGGACGATTCATATGCTACTATCTCACCGGCAAATAGGTGGGATTCTCCCGCCAGCCGTAACACTGGGGCATCATCATGTCGAGAGCGGTCCGATCCTTTTTATATATTTTTATATACTTGACAAGATAATTTAAAATGGAATAATCCGCTCTACCAATATGGCCGAACTACCCGACGGACGCAGCCACACGCTCGCAAATATCCTCGCAATCGCGGGTTTCATTATCCTCGCGATCATCGTCGTGTGGGGCCTCATCCATCTCGCATCGCTCTCTTCGCCATGGTTCTCTTCCCTCTTCCACAAAGATAAATCGATCACGGTCACTGTGCCTTCGCAGCTTACTTCGGGTGAGCCGGTGCACATCAAATGGTCGTATAAGCCAAAAGCGCAGGGTACCTACACGCTCCTCTACAAATGCGCTGATAGCGTACAGATCGCGGTGCCTGCTCCGGAAAATGCGTTCCGTGGGATCCCCTGCGGTGCAGCGTTCACCCTCGGTAATGCGACGAGCAGCATGCTGATCCTTCCGATTTCCGCCGCGACATCTTCGCAGAAGACCACGCTCACCATACTCTACATTCCCTCCGCGGCAGGAACGACCGAGCCGGAAGCATCGGGCTCTGCAAACATTTCGATCAAGCCGGGCACAATGCCGCCGCAAAAGCCGCAGGCTGAAAAACCTTTGACTCCCGCGAAACCATCGCAAAATCGAGAGCCCTCATCGGGCCCCGCAGATCTTGTCGCCACGATCATTTCGATTACCAACGAGCCGGGAGGTACAGTCGCCGCTCAATTCAATATCAGTAACATGGGCGGATCATCGACCGGCACGTACTACTTCACCGCGTCGCTCCCGACCGCGCAGCCCTACACCTATATGTCCGACCCGCAGCCGTCGCTCGCTCCCGGTGCGCATGTCGTCAACACCCTGCGATTCACGCAGCCGATTCCTGGCACGTTTTCTGTCGTCGTCGATCCGAGCAATTTCGTGCGCGAGACCAACGAATCCAACAACAGCGCATCACAGTACGTGAGTGGCTACGGCGCCTACTACCCGTATCCGTACGGAAACTAGGATTACTGCTCCTCGCGGAGAAAGTGCATAAACTTCTCCAAAATGGTTGCGGAGCGAAACCACTTTTCCTCGCTTCTCCGATCAACAACATTCTCCGACTTCCTCCACGCTGCATAATTCGGATTGATACGAAAATCCTGGTCATCGATTCCCTCGCCATTTGCACGCACATCACCGTTTGGCCGCTTTTCAAACTCATAAGGATTGATTGGTTTCAGCTCTCTCGGAGGGGCCTCCGCGATTTCGACATCAGTGTTTTGAAGACCTGGACGCGGTACGGGGACCGATTCCGGTCGGCTCTCCGCACCTTTTTGAACGATCGTTTCGAATTGCGGCTGCGCGCGGATAGATTGCGGCCCCTGCGCTTGGAGAGCCACGAGGGCCGCGCCAAAGGCAGCCGCGCGCGTAAACTGCACTGCTTTCATCTCACGCATCTTCTGAAGCGGAGACTTCACTTGATCCGGACGAAATCTTTTGTTCGACGATTCAAATCCCATGCACTAATTATATAGGCAATTTCTCCACTCATATTTTGAATGCAAAGTTTTGAAAACTACTTCAGTCATACTATCTCTGCGCTATAGCGTAGAGATAGTATGTGTTACCTCGCAATGGAAAGGCCGAAATGCTTTCGTAAATCCTTGTCACCCTCCATCTCATCAACGATCATATAGAGAACATCTTTTCCTATCTTGAAATCTGCTTTCAATAGCGCGATCAAGTCCTCGCAATCATACGGGTATACCCAGACGCTGTCCTGCAAACGTATAAAACCGATACGCATGAGGGTGCGACGAATTTTGTCGCGGATACTTTTCCGATATTCAGGTACATCAAAAATCAAAGCGCGCCATCGTCCGTCCCATGTTGCTGGTTTTTGGAATGCGTATTGAGATTGGAGGACAGTGAGAATATTTAGGCCTTTTGGTGTCAGTCGCAACGATCCGTTGTTTTCTTTGAGGAGGCCGGCTTTCATCATGCGCCTTCGCGCACGAGCAATAGTACTTGAATCTTTGGACGAAAATCTTTCTATTAAACCGAGTTTATGCAATGCTTGGGGAACATTCGGAGCGAGAACGAGGACTCCCGTGAGGGCCGCCGCCTGTACACCTGCAAGTAGCGCAAATTTAAGGTCACGTCTTCTCTTTCTTTTTCTTCCAGATTCTTCAATGGTACCCATACTATAATTACGCTATAGCGTAATTATAGTATGGACAGAGGAACCAATAAAGTTTGAGGAGGAACATATCAACACGAAACCATGTCCCTGGAACACTAAATATCCAAGGTGGCCTCTTTGGCGTGCGATTGAATGAACGACTTGCGTGCTGGCACGTCGGTGCCCATGAGCATGTCGAACACGATGTCGGCGTCCTGCGCATCTTCAATTTTGACCTGTTTGAGTATGCGTCGTCCCGGATCCATCGTGGTTTCCCAGAGTTCTTCGGAATTCATTTCTCCCAATCCTTTGTATCGTTGCACCGAGGTCTTGGCGATTTTCTTCTTTGCGACTTCCGGTTCAGCAGGTTCTTCCTCCGGCTCTTCCGGACCTGTGTCCGCTTCAATCGGCATGTCGACACCGACGAGTTTGATGCGCTCTTCGTCGCTGTACGCGTAGTGGATTTCCTTGCCCTTGCGTACCTTGAAAAGCGGTGGCTGGGCGATGTAGAGGAAACCGCCTTCGATCACCGGTCGGAAGTGACGATAGAAAAGGGTAAGCAGAAGTGTGCGAATGTGTGCGCCGTCAACATCGGCATCGGTCGCGATGATGATCTTGTGATAGCGCAATTTTGCGATGTCGAAGATATCGCCAATCGCGGTCCCGAGTGCGACCACGAGATTCTTGATTTGCTCCGAAGCAAGCATCTTGTCGAGTCGCGCGCGTTCAATATTGAGGATTTTGCCGCGAAGCGGGAGGATCGCCTGGATTCTTCGATCGCGGCCCATTTTGGCCGTACCCCCAGCGGAATCCCCCTCGACGATGAAAAGTTCTGCTTCTTCCGCGCTCTTGGTCTGGCAATCGGCGAGTTTGCCGGGAAGCGTCATGCCATCAAGCGCGCCTTTGCGGAGGATCGAATCCTTTGCGGCTTTTGCGGCCTTGCGTGCTTTCATTGCGAGTGTCACTTTACCTAGAATTGATCGCGCCTCATCCGGGTGCTCCTCGAGAAATGTTTTGAAGGCTTCGCCGAATACCGACTCCGTAGCGCCGCGCGCTTCCACCGAGCCGAGTTTGCCCTTGGTCTGACCTTCGAATTGGATTTCGCGGAGCTTTACCGAGACGACAGCGGTCAAGCCTTCGAGCACATCATCTCCGGTAAATGAATCACTCTCTTTGCCGCCGCCTGAGAACGAATTGAGTGTGCGCGTGAGTGCTGTCTTGAAGCCGGTGATATGCGTGCCGCCTTCGGCGTTGTAGATATTGTTGGCAAAAGCTGAGATGCGCGATCCGATGTCGTCCACATACTGGAGTGAGACTTCTACCTGTACGCCATCCTGCTCCCTCTCCACGTAGAAGATATTTTTGTGGATCGGTTCAAGATGATGATTCTGAAATGCGACGAGAGAGCGCAAGCCACCCTCGAAGTAGAATGTGTGCGATGGCGCGTCGATGCCAAGGTCGCGCAGATAAAACGCATCGTCGTTGAGCTTGCCGAGAGAGCGTAAGTCGAGGATGGAGATACGGAGTCCGCGTACGAGGTACGCCTGCTGGCGCATATGGCTCACGATCGTGTCCCAATTGAGCGTGCGATCTGGGAAGACCGATGGGTCGGATTGGAACGAGATAATCGTGCCGTGCAGTTTCGATGACTCTACTTTTTTGACTTTGCCCGCAGGCTTGCCGCCATTCTTGTATTCCTGCACGTATTTGCCGCCATCACGATGCACTTCCGCGCGCACATGCGATGAAAGCGCGTTGACGACTGAGACACCAACGCCATGCAGTCCGCCGGAGACTTTGTATCCCTCGCCGCCAAATTTCCCGCCCGCGTGCAGAATCGTGAGCACCGTCTCGAGCGTCGAGACTTTTGTTTTTGGGTGAATTTCTACCGGGATCCCACGGCCGTTGTCGGCAACGCGTACATAATTATCGGGGAGAAGTGCGATCTCGATATCGTCGCAAAATCCGCCCATCGCTTCGTCGCGCGAATTGTCGAATACTTCCCAGATCAAATGGTGCAACCCAGAGGAGCCGGTGGTACCAATGTACATGCCGGGGCGACGGCGCACCGCCTCCAAACCCTCGAGCACGGTGATGTCGCTTGCAGTGTACGACGAAGCCGCCTTTTTGGCGGTCGTTTCTTTGCCTTTTTTGAGCTTAGTTTCAGCCATGTTTTGTCTTTAGAGTATACCCCGTGAGACACCAAAAAACAACCCCTTTTGTGTACTTTTCTGCGTAGAAAAATGAACTGAAGATGGTTGAAAATTTCTCACTTTTTATCCCATGGGTGTGGCAAAAGAAGTTCATTTGCGTAGTTAAAATATGATGGGTATAGTGCGCAACACGCTGGTTGAGGTATCTCGACGGCAAGCTCTTGGAGAGAGAAAGATGGCCAAATTGTTTCTCGGCGTTGCGCTCGGTTGCGCGTTAGCGCTGGCGGCAAGTGCGGGTCTCGGACGCGCACTCGGCAATAGCGACGTTCGTATACGCGACTGCGTTAGCGCGTACGGCCTCGTGACATGCGGGAAGTACCGCTTCAAGCAGGCGGATATTGCCGTCATCGACGGCGCGCCGACGGGTCGACTCGCGTGTCAGTGGCGTGAATACGTCGACTATCTGAAAGTGATGGATCTCGGCCAGGTGCCCGGCAGTATCAACTGCTGGCAACCCGTCGGCAGCGTGCTCGACGAAGCGCCTGCGGCAAACGCCCGTCGGAGGAGTTCGCAAAAAATCTTCGATTGGAAGTGCCTCGCCGAGTCGCCCCGACTCGGCGCCTTTTTATCTAACTTCCCAGCCCTTCGCTTTTACAGCGTCCATTACTTTTCCCATAATTTCATTCACTTCCACATCGGTAAGCGTCTTTTCAAATGATTGAAAGACAAGACGGAACGCGTACGAGATGCGATCCCCTTTTTCAAATCGATCAAAGAGTTCGCTGCGCACCAGCAGTTCTCCCGCTTCTCGTCTGATCACGTCGAGAACAGCATCTGATTCAAGCGGTTTATCCTGAGCGGAGTCGTAGGACACCCACATAGCAACATCGCGTACGATAAATGGATAACGCGAGAATGATTTGTATTGCTCGGTAGTCGAGCTCGGAAGATCTGCACACGAGTCTGCCGATTCGGGAGTGAGCAACGATTGCGACGGTTTTTCTTTTTCCGCCGCTTTCCCAACCACGATTTCTTCTTTGCCGTCACGCCACACTGTCCCGATCTCGAAGAGCTGCACTTTTTTGAGACCGAGCAGATCTTTGTTGCGCACATTGCGCTCGAGCGCGTCGTCGAGCGAATCGGTGAGATTCGCACGCAGGTACGGCTTGTCTCCCCCGATCTTATTGGCAACTTGTCGCTCCCCCTTATCAGCAAATACCGATGTGAATACCTCCGAATATCCTTCGCTGATCAATTGTTCGCGAATCCTCTCGGCAGCACAAAAGTTTTGATTGTTTTCTGGCTTCTTGGGAAATTTAGGAAGTGGAGTACTCGGCACTTTGTCGTATCCGACAATCCGTCCGATCTCTTCGACGAGATCTTCGGGGATCGCGAGATCGAGGCGCTCAAACGGAATATCGATTGTGAACGTTTCTCCGTCGATATGATATATCATATCAAGTCTCTTCCAGACATCCTCCACTTCTGATACAGAAATCTGTGTGCCGAGAACATTGTTGATTTTGCCGAGTGTGACCGAGACCTGCCGCGACTTTGCAGTGTGCGGATATATATCGACGAATCCGACGAGCTGGCCACCAGCGAGCTGCATGATGAGATCGACGCCTGCACGCGCACCGTATGCTGCCATCTCGGGCGAGAGCACCTGCTCAAATCGCGCCGATGCATCGGTGCGAAGTTTCAGTGCCTGCGCTGTCTTGCGGACTGACACGCCGTCAAAATTCGCGGACTCGAGAATGATGTCAACTGTTTTCTCATCCACACCGCTCGGTTTCCCTCCCTTCAGGCCCGCAATGCCGATCGGCACATCTGCATTGGCATCAGTAACCACCATCATCGTCTCTGTGAACGCGTACTCTTTGTCATCGAGAGATATCATTTTCTCACCTGCTTTTGCATTGCGCACTGTGATCTTGTACCGAGGTTTAACCTCGGTGGATTGAAGTTTGCCAGCATCAAATGCGTGCAGGGGCTGCCCGAGACTGAACATGACATAATTCGTCGCATCGACGATCTTGTTGATCGAACGTTGGCCAATTGATTCGAGTGCTTCGCGAAGCCAATCAGGAGACGGTCCGACTCTCACGCCGCGAATGTACGCGGCAGTGAACCGATTGCACTTCTCTGCCTCGATTGAGACAGCGACTGCATCTGTCCTGGGTTCCAAAATGATGGATTTACGAAGTCCATCATCCTTCATCCGAATATTCAGGATCGCCGAGATCTCCTTGGCAATTCCGCGATGGGAGAGACAGTCGTGCCCTCGATTTGGTGTAACTTTTACATCCAAAATCTCATCAAAGGACATCGGAAGTCCTTTT
>JACRFJ010000016.1 GCA_016217935.1 Candidatus Kaiserbacteria bacterium | reverse complement strand
GTTTGTGCTCGGGCCCGCTTCCGTTCTTCCTGTCTCCGCTATGTTTGCCAGTACATTTCTGCCGCCATTATCGCCAGAGGTGTACCCAAGCGTGTATTTCCGTACCCACGAGCTATTTACTTTTACCTGAATCTCGCTGATACGCTGCTTCCACACAACGGGAAAACCCGATACTGATGAAGTCGCATGTGAAGAACGATTCTCGCGTGAAAACGCGATCTCATAGATGCCCGCGGTACTCGTGCTGTGCGTATAGGTAATCGTCGCGGGGTAGATGGCCGCACCGTCTTTTGTATACGTATATGTCATGTAGTTGCCGTTGGCATCACGTACTTCATTCAAGTACCAGCGGTACACCTGAGTGGAGCTCGCCGTATTGACGAGCTGCGACGACGAAGCGGCTCCGAACGTGTAGATGGTTCCGAGCTTGTCGGTAACTCGCCAGTATGCGCGATTTTTAAATTGATAGACGCGGAAATCGCCATTTTCTACGAGTGGTCCGTAGTCTTCCGTGTTTGCCGCTGTGCTCGAGGCAACAACTTCACCATCGAAAGACGATGAGTAGAAGTTGTCGTTGAACATCCGGTTGGCTCCCCTGCGATTGATACGCTCGATGTATGGAATGTTCGTCGACCATCCATATCCGAAGGCGCTCGTGTCGTCCGCATTCTTGCTCGAATACACGATCGAGAGTTTCGGATCAAGACCGTTTCTACCGGGAGGGCTCTTGATCGGAAACTGATACGAAAGTGATCCGTCAAACTTGTCGGGTTCGACGCGAAGTGTCGAGGCAACCGCGCTTCGCTCCGGCCCATACGTAGGATCGTTTTCGGAGCTTGCACTTTCAGGACCGGATGGCGGCGGGACTCCGCCCTCACCGTCGGGCGGCGCCACCGAAGGTGCTGCTTCAGGTTTTGTCGTGGGAGATTCCTGCGCTGGTGTCGATGTAGCTGATGTCGTGGTCTGTGGCGTCGATGTATCTGCAAGCGCTGGGTACGGCATGATGATCAGGGTGATCAGAGATATGGCGAGAGATTGTCGAAGCATTTTCATGTGCTCAGCGTAGCAGAGATTCGTATGACCCAGGACTCATGTGTTGAGAACGCAACACAGGCTCCCGGATGGGAGCCTGTTTCGTTCAAGTTCAAGAGTGAACTGTGAACCCTAGCGAACACGCGATCGAAGATATGCGTACCCGCCAAGCGCAATCAATCCTGAGATGGTGAGGACGTACATCACTTGAATCAAGTCGCCACCCGCACCCGTGTTCGGGATGCCCGGTGTACCGGAGCCGCTAGCAGCGCCAGGTACCTGTGACGAGACGATTACAGTTCCTGCGATCGAGCCACCCGAAACCGGTGTGAGGACAGCGCCTGTCGAGGCGTTGACGCCAGTCACAGCGTTCGGATCAACCGAGATCGCGAACGTGCTACCGACCGCTGCAGCCGGGGCCACGTCGCACGTGAGAGCGAGCGACTGCACGAACCCTGAGAAGATACTGAGCGGTGCAAGGAGCGAGAAGCTCGTCTGTGCGCCGTTGCTCAGCACTGTCGCGTTCGAGAGCGATCCGGAGAGATTCCCGGTGCTGCGAATGCGGCAATCGGTGAGGTTCGCGGTCGAACCGAAGTTACCCGCGGTTACCATGACCGGTATCGAGCTCACATTCGTGGTCGCACCCGCACTGTTCCATGCGAAGAGCTGGATGTTCGCGAGTGTCACATCCTGTGAGCCAGCCGGTACGCTCGGTGCCGTGTCGAGATTCACCGTGAATGCCGGATTGAACATCGGCTGTGCTACCGACATCACGAAGGTACTGCCACTCGGCGCCCCCGATGAGACGTCGCATCGCAGTGTGAGCGTCGTTGATCCAGACGCATTTGAGACCGCAATCGGAGAGTTGAACGTGAATACGTTCGCGCCGCTACCAATGGCGTTCACGACATTGCCACCCGTCGTGATCGACGCACCTCCGCTATTAAAGAGCTGACAATTCGACAGATGTGAGGCTGCCGCTCCCCCGCCGGGTGTGATCGTGATGGGAAGTGCGGATACATTGACCGACGCTGCCTGCGGATTCGAGATCGTGACCGTACCGAGGTTCACACTGGAACCCGGTGAGACCGATGACAAAACCGGCGAGGTCGAGACAATGACTCCATTCGGATAGACCTGCGCGAAGGCAGTCCCAGCCGCAAAGAGAGTCGCAATCACTCCCACACGAACTATATTCTTTATGTTCATACTTCTAATGTTACGCGCTACTAATGCGCGGATGTGTAGGTCCGCGTCATAGAACATGAAATACCACTTCGTATTAAATTGCAGTGAAGCAATCGAGGGGCCCTTGTAAGAAAATGGAGCACGAAACGTAGCACACCGCCGCCTCGTACGAGGCGGCGGTGTGCGAAACAAAATACAACTAACTATGCGCGCATACCGGACCAGATGGCCCATGCGCCGACAACGAGGTGGAGGACCGTGTCCGCTGGATTCTCAAGACCAGCGCCGAGTAGTGAGGTCGAAACCAGGAGAGACCACAAACCGGCGAGGACCGCCACAACTCCGACAACGATCACGAGCGGCTTTTGAAGGCTGCCCGGAAGCACGAAGGCTGCGGCGAGAGCGACAAGACCCAATACCAAGTGCGCGATATTCTCGACGTTATCGAAGTACCAGGCACCGCCGAACAGACTTTGTTCGGAAGTCGGGCCGATTACTCCCACATAGCCAAGGATCGCCACCAAGACGAGGACTGCGCCCCCAATCTGCAGAAACGCTCGAGGATTGATGAGTGCCATATCGAAGGAAATTTACACTACGCCAATAATTTCGACCTCTATGTGCATAAGTATGGCCCTTTTCATGAATCGCGCCATCACCTATCCACAGACCAGAGTTTCTCGACCCTAAAAGCTGCTAGATTGACTGCATTAGCAGTATCATCTTTTCTTGGTATGGACATAGTACCTATTAATTATCTCGCTGTTATCGTCGCAGCAATCGCAAATATGGTGCTCGGATTCCTCTGGTACGGACCTTTGTTTGGAAAAACCTGGTCACATCTGATGGGGTGGGGTGAGATGACACCGGACAAAATGGCAGCGATGCAGAAAAAGGCTCGCCTCGGGTATGCGGTCTCCTTCGTCGGCGCGCTCGTGATGGCCTTTGTCCTCGCACATGCGCTCGTATTTGCTTCCACATATCTTAAAGTGGAGGGGGTTCATGCGGGCCTCGCCGCAGGATTCTGGAATTGGCTCGGCTTCGTGGCACCTGTGACGGTCGGCGCTGTACTCTGGGATGGGAAGCCGTGGAAACTCTGGTTTATCAATGCTGGTTACTATCTCGTGACACTTCTCATCATGGGCGAAATTCTCGCGCTCTGGAAATAAGGCGAGAAATCAGTGCTCAGAAGTCCAACTAATTGTGTATTCGTAGCGGCCGCGCGTATGCGCGGCCGCTTCCACGTCGCCATTGAGGTCTGCTTGTGCGATCCATTGCTGGAAAAAGCCCTGGAAATGCTCGAGCGGATAATCATTGTTGAACATCGTAATTTTCACTCGCCGTTCATCCAAGCTCTCGGAAATAAAATGTACATTCCGGAAAACGTACCCTGAAATGCGGGCACTCTGCATGAGAATACGTTTCGTGTTGCCCATAAAAACGAAAGACACGATTTTCCACAGTGGCGTCGTCGAGAAATTCCGGAAATGCAATCGTCCTGCTGCCAGATGCCGCTCGTGGAGTGAAAGGGAGCCACCCGAGAGGATATCGACGATGTGTTCGAGTATCTGCACTTCATCGGCGACTGGAACATCGTCGCCATTGCCGTAATTGAGGGGTCGTCCAAACTTTTCCCGCAACAACCTGAGCCCTTCTGCGCCGCGCTCACGCTCGAGTCCGCGGATGTGGCTCTTTACGAAAATGCCTTTGATCGTCGGCCGCGGCGCTTCGTCCATATGATTAATTATATATCTAAAAGAGAAGCGGCGGGCATTCTCACCCCGCCGCATTGTCACCACTTCTCGTGATGTGCTGTCATCATACGCGGCAAGGTCTCCACATACCGCACTTGGCTGAGCGGCTGTGCCGTCACGATGAGCGTGCGCTGACGGAACAGGTAGCGGTTGGACGGCGAACGCATACAATCGCGACACTCACCGCACGGATCAAGAGTCTTACGCAACTCTCCGCTTCGTCCGTCGGGTTGGTTTTCTCCGAGCACCACTAATCCACCGATGCAGACGCAGCGCACTTCTTTCGCCGCGCGAATGATTCGCATCTCCGCACAATATTTTGCAGCTTTCTTTGAGGGTTTCGTATTTGTCGCTGCAAATGCCCACCATTCGTAGGGTACCGAGCTTCTGCGACCGAGCCCGACTCCGATGCCAACGCCGCCAACGTAGAAACCGCGGTAGTTGATACGATCTCTCTCGCCAGATTTTGCGCGAGTCGCATCTTCCTCCATGGCAAGGTGTCGCATTTTCTGTGCGATCGCGAGCGCGGTATCTTGAACGCGCACATCACGCAAGGCTTGCTGCGCGTCTTCGGGACGCGGTCTCTTGGACAAGCGGAAGAGCTCATCCAAGAGCGGGGCTTCTACAAAGCCCTGTGCTTGAATCATGGTATCTCTCCCGATGTTTCGTTTATCCGAAAGGGATCATGCATATTAGTATCAGCCTTGTCAAGTTTGTCTGCGGTACGTTCAGTTTGAAGCGAGCGTTCCACGAGATTTTTGGAGGCTTTCGAGGGCGACGGCCCGAGAACAGAGAAATTTCTTAGTAAAGAAATTTCGTACTCCAAAAATCTCGTGGAACCGAGCCCTCTTCATCTTTCGTTCACCCATGAGCTGCTACTTTTTACCGTGGAACTAAGCTCCTTGCCGGAGCGGCCCCTTGGCGAGGATCCCGTACACGCGTAAGTGGGATACCGAAGACCCCTGGGGCCCAACGCTCCGTAGTATCGCATTAGCAGATAACGTTACCCGGCGGACTTTTCTGTCCGAATTTCTAAGAACTCATGTTGTGTGAACCGAACAATTTCGCACCGCTCTAGCGTAGCGGCGCTCAAGAAAATAATCATGTGAGCCGGGGAGGCTGCAGTCGGTGTGACGCGGCCTCCCCGGCGCATATGTCTCTCTCAATTCCTTCTCCTAGATCTGTTTCTGTGTGCACTGTAGAGAAACAGATCACCCTCCCACCTCATTGAACGTTCAGAAATAGCTCTCACCTTCACCCGTCAGATCGTACAGAGTCGGCGCGCGATTCGCGGTGCCGACTCAATCTCAATCCACCCCGCGACGAAGCGGGTTTCGCACCCCTCGCATACGTTATGTCACCCAAGCCACTCACAGACCCAACATCTACGACAGCATCCAAGATGCAGCCGAAACACACCACGATCGCAGTCGTGGGACTCGGCTACGTCGGCCTTCCGCTTGCGGTACATGCAGTCTCGCGCGGATTCAATGTGATTGGGTTCGATATCGACGAAGTCAAAGTCGCGCAGCTCGAGCGCCGCGAAGCAAACTTTTTGGATGCGGGAGCACAGAAAGACTTTCGTGAAGCGCGCTCGCTCGCCATCACCTCGCACGAAGGGGCACTTCAAGGTGCCGACATTTTTATCGTGTGCGTACCGACGCCCGTGAACGCCGAGCACATGCCCGATTTGAGACCGCTTGAAAGCGCAGCGGCGGTCGTGGGTCGCGCGCTTACCGAAGGCGCACTGGTCGTGATCGAGTCGACCGTCAACCCCGGCGTCTGTGAAGAGGTAGCGCTTCCCATTCTTGAGCGTGAATCCGGACTTCGTCGTGGAGAATTTCTCTTTGCTCACTGCCCTGAACGAATAAACCCGGGAGACAAGGAATGGAGCGTGCGCAATATTCCGCGCGTCGTCGGCGGCTACGATCTCGCAAGTCGGGCCCGCGCACTCGAGCTCTATCGCACACTCATTGCGGCTGAAGTACGCGCGATGGGAAGCTTGAAGGAAACGGAAGCGGTCAAGATGGTCGAAAATTCATTCCGCGACATCAACATTGCCTTTGTGAATGAGCTTGCGATGGCATTCGATAGAGCTGGTATTGACGTGGTCAATGTCATTCGCGCTGCCGCGACAAAGCCGTTTGGTTTCATGGCGCATTACCCCGGATGTGGAGTGGGTGGTCACTGTATCCCGGTTGATCCGTATTACCTGATTCGTTTCGGTTACAAAAATGGTTTTGAACACCGATTCCTCAAAGTTGCGCGTCACACCAATAACGCAATGCCCGGCTATACCGTCGATCTTCTCTCTGACCAACTGCGCGTGAAGAAAAAGCGCCTCAAGCGCGCCCGCGTTGCACTCTTGGGCCTCGCCTACAAACGCGATGTATCAGATACGCGCGAGAGCCCTGCTCTTATTATTCGTGATCTGCTTACTTCGCGCGGCGCCGATGTCCGCACGTACGATCCGTACGCGCTTTCGCACTCGAATGCAAAGAAGCTCGAAGATGCACTGAAAGATACGGATGCAGCGATCATCGCAACAGATCATCGCGCATTTTGTTCACTTACACCGCACGATTTCCAGAAATACCACGTCGATATCGTGATCGATGGGCGCAATTGCCTCGACAAACGCGCGTTTCAAGATGCCGGCATTCTCTACAAGGGCATCGGTCACTAATCTCTATGAATACACACACATCTGTACCAACAAAAAGACGAATCTCATTTCTAGAAAAAGTACACGAGGGACTCCGAGACGCCGCACAAAGAATCGTCGGTGATGCGGGTTCCTGGTTTCTATTTTTCGGAGTGATCTATTTGATTCTGATGTTGAAGGCGATTTCGTGGAACGCACTCTCCAATCAGCTCTTTTTCAGTTTTTACAGCATTATGATTACGACCTACATTCTCTCTCGTTTTCTCCTTTCGTATCTGCGCAAGCCAATTGCACTCGACCTCTCTTACCAGCCGAGCGTCACGTTCGTGGTTCCTGCAAAAAATGAGGAAGAAAATATTCGCGAGACGATTCGACGATTTGGTCAAGTGGAATACCCCCGTGAAAAAGTTGAAGTCATCGTAATCAACGACGGCTCGACTGACAAGACGCACCAAGAAATGCTCCGGGCGGCAGACGAAATTCGGAATGCGGTACAGAGAATCGAGGTCGTCAACTGGACGACAAATCGCGGCAAACGCCATGGCATGGCCGAGGGTGTAAAGCGCGCGATGCACGAGATCGTGATCTTTATCGATTCGGATAGTTTCATCGAGCCCGGCTCGGTGAGGCACCTCGCCAAATATTTCGCAGATCCGTCGGTCGGTGCCGTTTCAGGACACACCGATGTCTACAATGCACATGAGAATCTTCTCACTCAAATGCAGGCGATCCGCTACTACATTGCGTTCAAAGTCTACAAAGCTGCAGAGGCTGTTTTCGGCACGGTCACGTGCTGTCCTGGATGCTGCAGTGCGTATCGGCGCTCATATTTGATGGAATTTCTCGACGAGTGGCTCAACCAGAAATTTCTCGGCGAGCGGTGCACCTTTGGTGACGATCGCTCGCTCACAAACTTTATGATACGCAATCACCGCGCGGTGTACGCCGAAAGCGCGAAAGCCTTTACTATCGTACCCGCATCGTTTTCCAAATATGTAAAGCAGCAGCAGCGATGGAAAAAATCTTGGATACGGGAGACCTTCATCGCGAGCGGTTTCATATGGAGAAAGCACCCTCTCGCGGCGCTCTCCTTCTATTCCTATGTCTTTCTCGCATTCGCTTCTCCCATCGTGTTTATTCGCGCGATGTTTTGGTACCCGATTTTCCACCATACGTTCCCAGTGATTTATCTCCTTGGGCTTCTCCTCATGCTTTTCCTCCACGGGCTCTTCTACCGCATACACGTGGGACCCCGCGCGTGGCTGCTTGCGATATTCAATTTCTGGTTCAATACCGTGATCCTCATGTGGCAGCTTCCATGGGCAGTTTTCACCATTCGCGACTCGCGCTGGGGCACTCGATAAATATATGTACCTCGATCTATCCATTCGGAAAATCATTCCACTCCTGCTTATCACCGCATTTCTTGCGTCGAGCGTAGCTCTCACCTTCGAAGCGAAGAATTCACAGTACGGTTCGACGCCGTTCTACGCAGCGGTTGGTCTTGGCACCCAGCAGGCGCTTGGTTATCCAACGTACGCAATCGAAGTATCTGCGGGAAAACTCTTCGATCGTATTCGCGCATTCTTTGGATTCGGAGAAGAACATCTTTTGAATTCGCAATCGGCACCCGGCGAAGCGCACGGAATACCAGTCCTCGAGTACCACCGACTCGTACAAACGCCCGATGGGTCAAACATTACCGAAGCACATTTCAAAGATCAGATGAAAGCACTCGCAGAAAATGGGTGGCACACGATTACACTTGCCGATTTTGAAGCATTCATGCGCGGTGAAAAATCATTGCCTGCAAAATCAGTACTCTTAACATTCGACGACGGAACGAAACAGAGCTACTACGCGGTCGACCCAATCCTTCGTGCGCACGGATTCAATGCGGTCAACTATATTATCAGCAATGCCAATATCACTGCAGATCAGGAAGGAAGCACGTACTACCTGTCCACTGAAGAGATCAAAAACATGCTCCAAACGGGACGGTGGGAAATAGGCTCTCACTCGTATGATGGTCACCATCCCTACCCGGTGGACGCACATGGTTCACCTGGCAATTTCTTTGCGGATCGCCTCTGGCGAGAAGATCTCGGTCGATTGGAAACCGAGAATGAATTCGCAGAGCGCGTCCACCAAGATCTCGTTCGAGCGCGAGAAACGCTCGAAGCACGTTTTGGAGTGACGATCGACACGTTCGCGTATCCCTTTGGGGAGACAGGTATTGAAACGGCAAATAATTTCCCCGGCGGCCTCGAAATCACCGACCGAGAAGCCGCGAGAATTTATTCGTACGGATGGCTGCAAACCCATCGTGGTGAATACTCGTATAACTATCCTCAAAGTTCCACATTCATCATCAAGCGCGTACAGGTGAATCCTTCGTGGTCCGGCAATGATCTTGTGGCGGCATTGTCGAGAGGGATGGGCAAAGAGCTTCCCTACGAAGACGATATGACTCTCGATCGCGGATGGTTACCGTCTTGGAATACGTACGAAATGAATAATGGACTTCTGCTCCGAGCATCAGCGACATCGTCTGGTGCATCGGTGCTACTCGATGGGTCCCGTGCGTGGAAAGATTACGAGACACGAGCCAGCGTATCGTGGAGTGATGGATTTGCGATGGTGCTCGGCGCGGTTGCAGGTGATTCTACGTATCGTGCGTGCGTCTTCTCGCCGGAGCACGTACGCTTGCAGCGCGTAGTCGAGGATGATCGATCGGTAATTCTAGATCGCAACGATGCGTCGATTCAGCGAGGCGAAGTAGTCCTCGGCATGCGCATCCAAGGATCAATCACAGAATGTCTTTTCAACAATCGTGTTGTTTTGTACGCGCAGAATCTTCCTCGCACGCAAGGCGGTATCGGATTTCAGGTCTGGGACGAGCGATTGGGTGCGGCGAGCATGCGTGTGCATAATCTTTCAGTGCGCGATGTACGTGCGGACGCGCTTCCGCGTAATCCGCTTCGGACGGTGAATATCGTGGAGAGAGCGGACACGAATACAGCAGGACTCGCTATTCCAAATACTGGCTACGGAGGATACGAAACACAGCCGCAGAGCAGCCTCTCAAATCAGTACCAGCAAAACCTGAATCCGGTACCTGCGGCGTTCGAATCGCCTCCAACACCTTCCGAAGTGAATCAAGGGACGCCATCTCCAATTGTTGAGATTGTGAATCGCATCAAAGAAAATATGAACGCATCAACAACTGCTCCGCAAAAAGCGAGCAAACAATATGGACGACATCGCGGGCACGATCGAAACTAATTCCTCATGAACAGTGGACTCACCAGAAAAATATTGTGCGACAGATTTTTTCTTCACATTTCTCTAGACACGGAGGTGCGTGGTCGTGTATGTTCGTGCAATGCACACGTTCACGATCGATCCTACAACTATGCCGATGCATCGCGCGATTTTCTATAGCATCATCGCTCTCTTCGCGGTTATCTTCACGATCGTGGGGTCGATGCTTTTCGGTCGCCTTCCCTCGCCAAAAGATACTACACCGCAGGTCGCAGCAGTCGGAGTAATCTCACCTTTCATCTACTCTTTCAACTCCACAAGTACATTGTACGAAGCAGGATCGATGCAAGAGAGCACCAGCCCGTACTGGTTCGTCAATTCTGGCGCCATGATGATTATCAAAAATGGTATTGGGTCGACCGCAATGGGAAATCTAGAGCTCGGAAACAAGTGGCAGCTTCTATATGCCGCAATGAATCCAATCGACTCCGATCAGGGGCTGCACCCGCAAAATACATTTCGCCTCGTCTCGCGCAACAGCTGGGACAATGTTCGACTCTCCGCAGCATTCAAAATCGTCAGGGACAACCTGAGCACTTCCTCGAATCGAAATGCATCGAATGGTTTGCTATTCATGTCCCGCTACCGCGATTCGCAAACGCTCTACTATGCGGGTGTTCGCGTCGATGGAACTGCTGTCATTAAAAAGAAATATCATGGCACGTACTACACAATGGCGCAGAAGGCGATCTTTCCTGGCACGTATGATAGAGCGCTCTTACCAAACTTGCTTCCGCACGGCGAATGGTTCAATCTGAAAAACGAGACGATAACAAATGCAGATGGAACAGTCGCGGTGCGGCTCTTCATGCAGCGCGCAGGAGAACCATCCTGGACAAAAATTCTCGAAACGACTGATGACGGGAAGAAGTTTGGTAACACCCCTCCGATTACCGGCTCTGCGTATGTCGGCATCCGCACCGACTTTATGGATGTGCTCTTCGACAACTACCGCGCCGAAATCCTCTAAATACAGCAGTCTGACTGCTGTATTTATTCAAATTCCACCGGCAGCCACCTGCCGCCCCTGACGACATCCCGTGAAAATGATTTGAACTCCTTCGCGGAGCGGAAAATATTCTTGCGACCTTCGACATCGAGAACGGGCGACGAACGGACACCAGCGTACTCTCCCATGCTTGAGAATGGGTATGCAATCGCCCACTCCCATGCCTTCTCGAAGTTGCCGATCGCAGCAGCTAAGCCGCCTCGAGGATAGAGCTCGAACACATTTTTGACCATTATGTAGGCTGCGGCATAACGGAGATAGGTGTCTGTTTCGATTGTTCTGCTCTTGTACGAACTCTGGAATAGGCTCCCCTGCTGATCGTACTTTTCATTGCTATGATTCGTCATGCTTTGCCCGATTTTTTTCATAAATGTCGATATGCCGCCGTCGGTACTTTCTCGCAAAAGAAGGTGTATGTGATTCGGCATCAGCGTATAGGCGAGTATCCCAACAATCGGACGTTTCTTTTGCCATGTTTTGGGCCACGCAAACAGCTCTGCGGAACGTAGCCGCGTCCAATTTTCATCCGGATGCGCATCATTCATGTAAAACAGCATTCGGATGAAGCGAACCCGATCCAATTCATCAGCAACTATAGGGAGGCCGCGCGCCCCGCGCTTCAGCGCATGCACATACGAGCCAAGTCCAAAAGGTTCAACTCGCATGGGGTATTGTACCAAAAATACAGCAGTCAGACTGCTGTATTTTGAGGAAATTGGTGAAAGCTTGGTAATATAACGACATGGCACAAAGAATACGGAAAGCAGTTATTCCCGCGGCCGGCTACGGTACCCGATTCCTTCCGGCGACAAAAGCAATGCCGAAGGAGATGCTCCCGATTGTCGATAAGCCGATCATCCAGTACGTTGTCGAAGAAGCGGTAGCATCCGGTATCGAGGAGATCATCATCGTGACGGGGTGGCACAAACGCTCGATCGAAGATCATTTCGACTATCCCTTCGAGCTTGAGAAACGTCTGCGTGATGCGGGAAAGAACGAACAAGCTGACGAGGTCACGCGAATCGCAAACCTTGCGAACTTTGTCTACATCCGACAAAAAGGTCCGTATGGTAACGGTACTCCCGTACTCAATGCAAAAAGCGTGATTGGTGATGAGCCGTTTGCGATTTTATGGGGAGACGAATTTATCTATTCCGACCCGCCTCGCCTCAGACAAATGATGGACGTGTGGGAAAAAACAGGAATCCCCAACGTCTCTGCAGTTCGCATTCCGGAAAAAGATCTCGGCAAGTACGGCATTGCGGACGTGAGCGATGTCGAGCCCGGTATTTTTAAAATCAAATCGATTGTCGAGAAACCAAAATCCGGCGAAGCACCTTCCAATCTTGCTGCGCATGGCGCATGGATCATGCCTCCTCGTCTCTTTGAGATTCTTGAGAAAACAGCTGTCGGGAAAAATAATGAGCTGTGGTTGCAAGACGCGATTTCCACGCTTGCGAAAGAGCAGGATGTGCACGCAGTGGAAATCAAGAACGGAAAATACTACGACACCGGCAACAAACTCGAATACCTGAAAACAGTCGTCGAATTTGGTCTGAAACACCCTGACCTGAATGCCGAGTTCCGTGCGTTTCTAAAAGATCTTCAATAGACCTCAGCACTTCTGTGTACCTCGGTGCTGCATCAAGTATTTCGCAACATTTGACTATATTTTGCAAGGTTGCTAGTCTTCGCAATGGCCACACCTGGGGAGGTTCGCCATGCTTGACCGGATCGTGAAGCGGAAAACAAACGGATCCGCAGAGTGCGCTCTGCGCGACGTGAGGGAGGAAATGCTCGCAGCGGTACCGCCGCTGAAAGCGTTCGCGATTTCGCTCTCTGGCAACGTGGATCGCGCGGACGACCTGGTACAGGAAACGCTCCTGCGGGCTCTCGCCAACATCCATTTGTTCCAGCCCGGCACCAACATGTCGGCCTGGCTCTTCACCATCTTGCGCAATCACTTCCGATCTGAGTATCGAAAACGCAAGCGCGAAGTCGAGGATGCCGACGGCAGCTACGCCGCATCGCTGCATTCGCAGCCGAATCATCAGGTGAAGATTGAGTTCAAGGAGCTGCGTGCGGCACTGGCGAAGCTTCCTCTTGAACAACGCAGAGCACTGATCGCGGTAGGCGGACTCGGTTACAGTTACGAAGAGGCAGCATGTATATGCAACTGCGCGCTCGGCACGATGAAGAGTCGTGTCAATCGGGCGCGGCAACAACTCCTGCGGCTCATGGGAATCGAGGACAAAGACGACTTCGGTACCGAAAAGCACCTCCGCGCGATCTTCTCTCAATCGTCTTGAATCGACTCCCGGGCCGCCCCAGCGGCCCGGTTTCTTTGTAATAAGGTTCCTTGCGAAGCGTCTTCTCTAGGTGCATCATGAATTCTTCATCTTGAAGAAGTAGGCTTAGAAAGAGGCACTTAGCAGCCTAAAGACGATTCTTATGAAAATATTGTTAGTCGAAGATGAGCAGAAACTTGCCCAGGCGCTCGGGCGTGGCTTGGGGCTCGAGGGCTATACTGTAGACAATATCGCTGATGGCAAGAAGGCTTTGACGCGCATTTCATTGCATCGGAGCGATTACGACATCGTGATCCTCGATCTCATGCTTCCCTCGATGGACGGCTACGAGATCTGCAAACAAATGCGCGAGATGAATATCACGGTACCGATCCTGGTTCTCACCGCGCGGAACGAAACTGATACGAAAGTGCAACTGCTTCAGAGCGGTGCGGATGATTATCTCGTAAAACCCTTCTCGTTCTCCGAGCTCACTGCGCGCATTCGTGCACTCTTGCGACGCCCGTCGGAGAAGTTGCCCGAGACACTCGCTGTCGGCGATATCGAATTGAATCCCGGTGAGCGGCGTGTACGACGCTCTGGTAAGGAGATACCACTCACCTTAAAAGAATTCGGACTCCTGGAGTACTTCATGCGGCACCCGAATCAGGTCGTAAATCGGGAAGATCTTTTGAACCATCTGTGGGACTTCAATTATGTAGGATTTAGTAATGTGGTGGATGTCCATGTCAAAAACCTTCGACGCAAACTTGATTCGGGCGGCAGCGACAGTGTTCTGGAAACGGTTCGCGGAATCGGCTACCGGCTTACTCAATAGGTATCAGTACGATCCCTTTTTCCGAACCGAGTGTAACATCCTCGGTCTGCAGGTCGCGTTTGCGCTCGTGATCCTTGGGCTTGTCGGCACGTCGTTCAATCTCTTGTATCACGATCTCTCATCCGCGATTGTGCGAGGTATTCAAGAAGGTATCGCGCAAGGCAATATCGACACGCTCGGCTCTTCTATCATCGAGCGCACCCAAGCGATTCGCTCACAGAATATCTTTACCCTGATCGCGGTTATCGTGCTCACGACCGTGCTCTTTAGCTACATCATTACGCGTGTGACGCTCGCTCCCGCCCGCAACGCGCTCGCATCGCAGAAACAATTCATCGGCAATATTGCGCACGAACTGCGCACGCCGCTTTCTGTCATCAAAACCAATACCGAGGTATCACTCCTCGACGAAAAAGTGACCGACGACATCCGCGAAACACTTCACTCAAACATCGAAGAACTCGACCGTCTCTCAGAAATCATCAATAACCTACTCTCTCTTTCAACCCTCGTGCGTCCTGAACGCATCGAATTTACGGCAGTTGATCTCGGCACGATCGTGAGCGACACGGTGCAAAAGTTCTCGCAGCTCGCGAAACGAAATGAGCATCAGGTCACCGTGCGCAAAAGCCCCGATGCAATCGTATGGGGTAACGCGACAGCACTCCAACAAATCGTGAGCAATCTGCTCAAGAATGCAATCGCGTATACGCCGCGTGCAGGGGCGATCCGTATCACCGTTGAGCCGAGCGTCAACAACCAAGTCGAATGTATGATTCAGGACAGTGGTATCGGCATCGCACGCAAAGACCTGTTCCGCATTTTCGAACCGTTCTATCGAGCAGATCCGTCCCGCACACGCGGCGCAGGCCTCTCCGGCCAGGGCGGATCGGGACTTGGCCTCACGATCGTATCAGAACTCGTAAAGATGCATCAGGGAAGAATTACGATCAGAAGCGGCATTGGTCGGGGTACCAGCGTTTCTATCCTCTTCCCCGGCATCGCGCACAGACACACGATTGGCCATGAAGTCGAGTCCAAAAATAATCTGAGCGAAATTGCAGTCGACTTCCAGCAACGTTAAAAGTCAATGTGATACTATACGCCGACAATGAAACGTGCGCTTCTCACTTCGTATGAAAAAAATGATGACCTCCTGCGATTGGGTCGCCTGCTTGCACGCTATCAGTGGTCGCTCTGGGGTTCTGCCGGTACCGCAAAATTCCTCAACCAACACAATATCCCCTGCGAAGACGTCGCGTCGCTCGTTGGCCCTCCGATTCTGGGGCATCGAGTCGTCACGCTCGCGCGCAAAATTCATGCCGCGCTGCTCTCCCGGTCGGAAGATTCGGAAGAGCTCGACCGGCTCGGTATTCGTCCCTTCGGAATCGTATACGTAACGCTCTACCCACTCGAAAAAACGATCCGGGATTCGTCATCAAGACCCGAAGACGTGCTCGAGCAAACCGACATCGGTGGCCCGACGCTTTTGCGCGCGGCGGCAAAAGGCCGACGTATCGTACTCTCGAACCCTTCGCAGATCGCCCTACTCGAATCGTGGCTCTCTGCTGGTGCTCCCGAAAAAGAGCGGGCGAAGTTCGTCACCACGCTCGCCGCTGCTGCAGAGCGACGTGTCGCAGACTATGTCGATGTTTCAGCCCGCTACTGGGAAGTGCGAGCAGCAAACCTCTAGCATGCTCTCCATTCCACGCTTCGCACACATTCGAATCAGACTAATCCACAGGGATAGTTTGAATGCACGGTGTACAATGAGTCACTTTACTTAATAAAGTCATGCCTATGGAGACCAATCTCTACACGATTACTATTCCGCCGATGATAAAAGCGCTCGGCGCTCTTTCAGCACTCCTCGAGAAAGCGAAAGTGCATGCCGACACCAAGAAAACGCCACATCGCAGTTTCGAGGAGGCACTCCTGAATGATCGACTCGTCTTTGATCAGTTTCCCTTCATCCGTCAGGTACAGATCGCGTCCGACAATGCGAAGAATTCGGCGAAGCGACTCGGTGAGGTCGACGTCCCGACATTTGATGATACCGAGAAGACGGTCGATGAGTTGAAGATGCGCCTTGAAAAGACTGTCGCATTCCTAAAGACGGTAAGGCCAGAAGATATTAAGGGAAAAGAGAGCTCGAAAGTCTCACTCCCCTATTGGAATGGTAAGTCGCTCACCGGTTTTGAATACGCAACTGAGTACCTCATTCCGAATTTCTACTTCCACGTCACGACCGCGTATTCGATCTTGCGCAAAAACGGACTCGAGATCGGAAAAGACGACTACATCGGCGGGCTCCCGCTCAAAGACTAATGTCAAAACATATTTTCTTCGATTTGGACAAAACATTGACCGCGAGTCGTACGCCGATGGCTCTCGGGCATCAAGCATTGTTTGCTCGGCTTTGCGATATACGGGATGTCATCGTCGTAACCGGTGGTACACGAGAACAGATACGCGAACAAATAACTCCACAGTTTGACGGCCGATACTATATATTGGCGCAAAGCGGAAACCAGGTATTCAGCAAAGATGGATCCATCCTGCGCGATGAAAAGCTCTCAGAAATACAGCTAGCCGCAATCATGCGCTGTATCGATCTGCTCAAGAAGCATTTTGCTATTCAGGTTCGAGACGAGAACGATACTGTTGAAAACCGGGGAGCACAAGTTGCTTATAGCGTGCTTGGTTTCCACGAAGATGTAAAAAAGAAATATGCATTCGATCCCGACGATAGTCGCCGACAGGCTGCGCTTGCCACTTTTACGAAAGAACGAGAACAACTTCTCGAGAACGGAGTAGAAGTTATCCCCGCAGGAACAACAAACTTTAGTTTTATCCCCGCTGGAAGGCACAAAGGCTATAACGTCGAGCGATTTAGAAAAGATATGCGGTGGGAAAAAGACGATTGCGCGTATGTGGGCGATGCGCTCTTCCCAGGTGGCAACGACGAGAGCGTGATCGGTGTAATACCTACAAAATCCGTGAAAAATCCCGACGATACCTTTATCTTCATTAAAGACATGCTATCCTAGTGCCTTACATTATGGCTTCTGCGCTCGTTATCAAGAATCTCAAGAAAACGTACGGGAATGGCGTGCATGCACTCAAGGGTGTTTCTCTCGAGGTACCCGAGGGTGATTTCTTTGCACTCCTTGGTCCCAACGGCGCCGGAAAAACAACCATCATTGGCATCACTGCGGGATTGGTTAATAAAACGAGCGGTGCGGTGTCCGTGTTTGAACACGACATCGACAGCGAGCCAGAAATTGCAAAGGCTCAGATCGGACTTGTCGGACAAGAAGTTAATTTCAATCCATTTGAAAAGCCCCTCGACATTGTCGTTAATCAGGGCGGGTACTATGGAATCCCCCGCTCGATCGCGCTGCCGCGTGCGAAAAAGCTGCTCGAAGATTTGGGCTTGGGTGACAAAATGAATCAGAATGGCCTCACACTCTCGGGCGGCATGAAGCGCCGACTCATGATCGCGCGCGCGCTCATCCATACGCCACGTTTTTTGATTCTCGATGAGCCAACTGCGGGGGTGGATGTCGAACTGCGACGCGGCATGTGGGATTACCTGCGCAAACTCACTTCGGAAGGACTCACGATTCTCCTTACTACCCACTACCTCGAAGAAGCCGAGCAGCTCGCAAAGCACGTGGCGATCATCAACAAAGGGTCAATTGTGGCAAGCGGGACAATGGATGAGATTCTCGCGATGCACGAAGACAAAGGTGAGTCCAAAGAGGGGTACCGAGGCGGTCGACTCGAAGAAGTATTCCTCAAATTAACTTCAGAAAAGTAATATGAATGGATATCGAAAATGGATCGCTTTTTATACGATGCTCAGAAAGGACATTGTCCGCATTTTCAGAATTTGGGTACAGACATTTCTGCCCAGCGTCGTTACATCGGTCCTCTATTTCTCGGTGTTTGGAACGGTGCTCGGATCGCGCATTGGGACTATGCAGGGAGTTGATTACATGACCTTTGTGATCCCTGGCCTCGTCATGCTCGCGATCGTGACGAGCGCATACGCAAATTCATCGTTCACTTTTTTCCAGTCGAAATTCTTTGCTCGATCAATCGACGAAATGCTTGTCTCCCCCATGCCGCCATGGCTCATCATCGCAGGGTTCGTCTCGGGAGGCATCATCCGTGGCATTCTCGTCGGCACCTTGGTTATGATCGTTTCCCTCTTTTTCACAGGACTGCAACTTGCAATCCATAACGTTCTCATTATCTTCGGATTCGCGATACTTACCTCGCTTGTTTTTGCGCTCGCAGGGCTTGTGAACGGTGTCTATGCAAAATCAATCGATGGCATCAACCTCGTGCCAACATTTGTCCTCACCCCGCTCGTCTATCTCGGCGGTATTTTCTATTCCGTACACAATCTTCCGGGCTGGTGGCAAGCAATCACGTATGCGAACCCGCTGTTCTACCTCATCAATGGCTTTCGCTATGGTTTCCTCGGAATCAGCGATGTATCGATTGCGACAGCGGTCGGCATACTCTCCGTACTCATCGTTGCGCTCGTCGGCGTCAATTGGTATCTCATTCGAACAGGATTAGGATTGAAGCAGTAACGGAGGGCAGTATCAAAAAGAAAACATCCGCACCTTGTGTGCGGACGCTTTCATTGCTCGCGAACTCTTCGGCTCTGGCCAGGCGTCGACTCCCAGCGAAACCCGATTCGTCGCAATAATCGACCTTTACACATACAGTATGACGCACATTTGCAACTTTTGTTACGCCACCCTGTGGGTATCTTCACGAGCGCTTCCGAGCGATTTTCGCGGCGAGTCCAATGTAGGTCTCGGGACGCAGTTTTTTGAGACGTGCTTTCACAGCCTTGTCGATATCGAGCGAGTCGATAAATTTCGCAAAATCTGCAAGCGCTACTTTTCTTCCACGCGTCAACTCTTTTAATTGTTCGTAGGGGATTTCTACACGCTCTCGGCGAAGCGCTGTTTGAATTGCTTCCGCCAGCACTTCTGGATGAGATCGCAGATCTTCAAGCATTCCTGATTTGTTGATAGCAATTTTACCGAAACCTCGCGCGAGCGATCGGTACGCGATCAACGAGTGCGCAAACGCCACTCCAAACACGCGCTCGACAGTCGAATCGGACAAATCCCGCTGTAGTCGTGAGATCGGAAGCTTGCGGGAGAAATGCTCGAAGAGTGCGTTTGCAATTCCAAGATTGCCCTCCGCGTTTTCAAAGTCTATGGGATTCACCTTGTGCGGCATGGTCGATGATCCCACTTCGCCCGACTGAGCCTTCTGAACAATCCATCCGTCGCTTACATATCGCCATATGTCCTGCGAGAGATCGATCAAAATTGTATTGATACGGCGCAGGTAATCGAAGAGTTCCGCATAGGTATCGTGCGGTTCGATCTGGGTCGTCGCTTCGTTGAGAGCAAGCTTCATAAAGTGTTTCTTCTCGGTACTCTCGATGTTGAGACTATCGATAAAAGTGCGGGCAAATTCAATCCAGTCGACGTCCGGAGCTGCGACGACGTGTGCATTGTAATTGGCCGCTGCCCCGCCCCACTTCACTAAGACAGTTCCGACTTTCATTGCATCGACTTGTTTCTGTAGGCGTGATACAAACACGCGCATTTCTTTCCCAAAGGTCGTCGGTGTCGCTGGTTGTCCGTGCGTGCGCGAAAGCATGGGCGTCGCTGCGTATCGCATAGCGAGCGATTCGAGCTGTTTCTCTATATCGTGCAGTGCCGGCAAGACAACGCTCTCGACGGCAGAGCGAAGTGCGAAGGCATGCGCGACACTATTTACATCTTCCGATGTGAGCGCGAAATGCACCCATTCCGATATATCACTCAGTGAGGTATCCGCGAATTTGAGTTTGATGAAATATTCGATCGCCTTTACATCATGTCTCGTCGCTGGAATATCTTGATACCCATCTTTCTCAATCGCCTTTACGATGCGCGTTTCTTCGACGGAGATACCCGGAAGATTCTGTAAAATCCGGATTTCTTTTCTCGAGAGCTTCCGCATCCCGACGTTCGGTTCTTTGGAAAGTGCAATGAGGTACTCGCACTCCACCGCAAGACGCTTTTTGATAAGCGCATATTCGCTGAAATAGGCCGCAAGCGGCTCTGCTACCGAGCGGTATCTGCCATCAGTGGAGCTGACCGCGGTGAGTGGTTCAAACGGTAAACGGCTTGAGGTTGCGCTCGATCCTCTTCGGGATGGGGATCTCGCCTTTTTCGAAGCGGCTACCCGTGATTTCTTCATAGATGGAAATGTACCGTCGAGAGAGCTCCTCCACAAGCTCCTCTGGAGCGTCGGGCAACACAGCGTCTTTGTAGGGATCACAATTGTCTTTAAACCATAGTCGGAGGAATTCTTTGTCGAAATACTGGGGCTCTTCACCTCTTGCCGTCCGCTCCTCGTACGAGCCGAGCTTCCAATAGCGCGAAGAGTCAGGTGTATGGATTTCGTCGATGAGCATAAGATTGCTATGCTCGTCGAGTCCGAATTCATATTTTGTATCCACGAGAATCAATCCATGCTTCGCGGCAATTTCTTGTCCTCGTAAGAAAAGTTTCGTTGCGGTCTCTCTCACCGCATCAAAAAGCTCTTTCGTGATGAGCCCTTCTGCAATCATTTCGGACTCTGTGAGTGTGCGATCATGTGTATCTTCTTTAGTCGTCGGATCAAATACGGGATGCGGTAACTTCTGATTTTTCTTCATGCGATCGGGCAATGTGAGATCGTCGAAATCTCTTTTGCCTTTTGAATACCGCGTCCAGATCGCAGTATCGGTTACGCCAGTGAGATAGCCACGCATGACCGCTTCTACCGGCACGGTCTTCACTTTTTTCGCGACAGTTACATTGGGATCCGGGATCGCAAGCACGTGGTTTTGGACTATGTCTTTGGTCGCATCAAACCACCATGCGCTGATCTGATTTAATACCTGCCCTTTCCACGGTATGTGCGCAATGATTCTGTCGAAAGACGAATGTCGATCGGTAGTGACAAGAATCAACCGATCTGCCTGCTCATAGATATCGCGCACTTTGCCTGTTTTCTTCCCACCCAATCCCGTGAAATGTGTTTCTTTGAGTACCTCCATACTATCGGCGTTCGAGCCATCTAAAAACGCGCGGTGCGCATATTCCCGTGATCAATGCTCCGATAATCGCACATACAACTGCGGTCATAGCTTGTTCAGCGGTATACGCTGCTGTAGCGGGCATAAACGAGACCGCAACGCCATAGTAAATAAAGGCCCATACACTCCCCGAAATGAGTGCACGAAGCAGGGTCGGAAAGAAGGTCGTGAAATCGATGATGATCGCAGCGGACATGAATGCGCCGACTTGGATCCACGTCGGCGGCTGAAAATATGCCGGCAAGAGGATGCCCGGGCCAGGGGTGATATTGCCAGCAATGATGCTATAAATCACGAGAAAGAGAGCCGCCGCAAATGTGGCACTCCCCGTGCCGTGCAAAAATCTTGATGCTACGAGCAGCATCGCAGTCACCAGAATCCCGTAGACAAACGTTCCATAGTATCCGAGCACATCATATGGACCATATGGATCAAACGGGCTGGTGAATACGAAGATGGTTCCAAAAATACTCACGAGCGCGAGCCCACTGAACAACCACCTGCCGTACAAGCTTTGATCTGTATCGTGCACGAGCGGATATATAAAGATAAACGAGACGAGGTACACGAGTCCGAGTGCCATGTGCGGTGGACTCCAAAGAATCATTGGTGTCATGAGATTCTCGATTCCAAAGATGCGATGCCATGCCTCGTCAAATGGGGCTAAGAGCGGAACGAAACAAAGAAATATCGCGAGTCGCTTCCAGAGCCGCTCGCGCGTTTTGAACCATCCGTATATCCCCGCAAGAATCGTGAGTCCCGTCGAGAGATAGATCATGAGGTGTGGCGGGATAAATAGATTCTCCCGGCCGATAGATATATGCCACCAGATATCCCACGATCCAGCGAATACGCCGATCATCAAAAAGAATACGACCCAGCGTGCGAGCGTCACTTCGTGGATCAAATAATTCTTATCGTGCCGCCATTTTTTCAATGCGTGAAGCATGCCTATCAGTTTACGTCAAAGACAAGCTCGTGTCCTGATTTCTCCGCACCTTTACTGGTGATACGTATCTTTGGTTCGGCAATGATTTCCCCCGCAATGCGAGCTTCGATTCCGTACGCCTTGGCTGCTGCGAGTACTTTTTCGGCTTCCGGCGTAATGAGTGCCATGCCCTGCCCCATATTCCACGCTCGGTACGCGTCATGATCCGAAATTGCACCTGTCTTTTGGCAGTAGGTCATAATCTCGGCCGGCTCAAACAAATCAGTGAGGCGAGCGCCATGTTTTGATCGTCGAAGCACCCGTATCATTTTCTCTGGCACACCACCCCCCGTGATATGTGCGACACCGTGTATTTTGCATGACCCCTGAGTGTCGAATCCCCCGTGAAGCCCCACCACAAAGCGCGAATAAATTCTCGATGGCGTCAGCGCCAAAAGCCCGAGGGTCGAACTTCCATGCGCAACGGTGTGCCATTCGTCGCCATGTGATTGCTTGAATATTTTCCGTACGAGCGACCATCCATTTGCCCTGAATCCATCTTCGCGGAGCACGACGACAGCATCTCCCACTTTCATCTCGTTGCCAGTAAGAATCTTATCTTTTTTCGCGACCCAAATGCATGCCGCACCCCAGTGGAATGGGAAATCACCGTATCCAGTCATGAGTGATCCCATCTGCGCAATCTCACCATTGATCACCGCAACATTCGCTTCTTTTGCCGCTCTCACATACCCCTCGCCGAACTCGCGCATGATGGGAAGGAACCGATCATCTGTGCCAAGTGTCTTGATGTCCAGATTTGAACCAACAACAATTGGCTCCCCTCCGCGTATAAGCGCATCGTCACAGACCATGGCGAAGAGATCGAATGCAATCGTATCGTGTTTTTGCACTCGCTCGGCAATCTCGACTTTGGTGCCAGCTCCGTCGAATCCGAGTGACATATAACTTCCGTGCGGGAGCTTCGAGATATCAATCATCTTCAGTCCTGCAAAATCATCAAATGGGGTAACAATCTCGCCAATATGACCAGTCCTATTTTGAAATGTCTTTTTCGACGCCTCATACATGATGCGCGAGGCCTCTGCTTCCACGTCGACGTCGACCCCAGCGAGCGCGTAGGCATTCGAGTGCTTACTCATGCTTTTTCAAATATTCCTCATAGCCGATTTCTTCCAGTTTCTGTGCCTTAGCGAGTACATCTTTTGCGATCTTTTCTTTATGTTTCGCAATTTTCTTCCGTACTTCTGGATCAGTAGCGCCAATAATTTGTGCGGCGAGGATTCCTGCATTCTTCGCGCCGTTTATCGCGACTGTCGCCACCGGCACGCCCGGCGGCATCTGCACAGTCGAGAGGAGCGAATCGAGCCCGTCGGTCGATTTTCCGAGGATCGGCACGCCAATGACCGGCAGTGTCGTGTGCGCTGCAACGACCCCCGCAAGATGCGCGGCACCTCCTGCAGCCGCGATAAATACCTTGGTACCGCTTGCCTCCCCTTCTTGCACATATCCGATGAGTCGCGCGGGTGTCCGATGTGCCGAAAGCACTGTCATATGATAAGCAATCCCAAAATCCGCGAGTACAGCCGCCGCATCTTTCATCACCGGCAAATCTGAGTCCGACCCCATTACAATTCTCACGAGCGGTGTGGCCATAGACATGAAGAATATCAAAGATTGGCAAGAATAAAATCAACGCGTGATTCGACTGGCATGACGGGTATGTGAACAATATTGTACCCAAGTTCTTTGTATCCCGACTCTATCGCGGTGTGTAATCGCTTCGCAAGTTCTGGCGATTCATTCCTCGCCTCGTCGGCTGAAAAGTCGATCAGATCGAGGAGAAACACCTTTCCGTACCGAAACAATCTGCACGCATTCCACAGTTCTTCGTCTTCCGCGACAGCGTTTTCGCGATAGTACGCGATGCTATCCGGTATACCACGATCAAAGAAATATTCGTGATCCTGAGGGACGAGCGATTCCATCGCGACTTTGCGGCGAAGCACTGTTTTCTGAAACCAATCCGGGTCGCCGCGGATGAGATCGAGTGATTTCCCTTGTGCAAGCATCTCGTCGATCACTTCTCGAGCAGCTTCTTTGAGAATCGGGTACCCACGCTTATTGAGCGCAGCGATCGTTGTGGTCTTCCCGCCGCATGGCCCGCCGGTGAGTACGTACCACGGAAGCCTCTCAGTCATGCGCGACATAGTATCAAAAAAGGAAGGGCGGCACAGCCGCCCAACTTACGTGAGAACTCCATCGGATACTGTCCGCCAATCTGAGAACACCACAGTGTTCTCGGGCAAGCTGACCCGTGGCTTCCGATTGGCCCTGTTGAACCAGAAGAACGGGACTCCGGCGTTCGCCGCAAGCCCGCCGTCCTTGATCTCGCAGTCGCCGAAGTGACCGATTATATTGCGCTTCTGAAGGATCGGTGCAGCGGAGGTTCTGTATCGGTGCGAGAGCGCCAGCATGAGATCAATCAGGCCCGCATTGGGCTTCGGATCGATGTCATACGCACGACAATCATCGTCGGTGAGCAGTACATTGGGGCATGGAACACCCCAGAACTCGAAACTCTTACGAATAAAGCACTCGTGCCCCGAGCTCACGATCGCTGCCGCAGTACCGTCACGGCGCATCGCTTCAAATGTATCGAGCACGCCGTCGAACGGCTTCGGCCACGCATGCCCGATTTCGTCGAGCAGGTAGCTGAGTTTTACTCGAACGAGCGTCTCGGTGAGCGTATCGATCAGCCCCGAGTGACGGGGCCTTCTGTTGCGGCTGGTCGGCAGCATCGCCCACAAACGATCTCGATGCGTTTCAAAGTATCTTCGCCCACACGTGCGAAGCCGCAGGTGACGATCGCCTGCCACGATATCCTCAATGAGCTCACGCGGCGTTCGATTTTGCAACCCACCGATCTCCTCGAGAAGATCTTGTACTCCGAACATTTCCATGAGCGCATACGAATACGCGGCAGTCACCGTCACTCCGTTTGGGCTCGGTGCCGCTGTGTCCGCTGTAGTCCCGTCGTAATCGAATACGGCGAGACACTGACGTGGAATTACGGTGTCCATGCTCGCTCCTTCCCGATCGGACCTGCGACAACTCTAACAACTAGAAACGATTGAGCAAATATAGGTGTGATGCTCAAGTGACAAAAAAGAAACGGGAGGGTGTGAAATCCCTCCTATGTTTCCCGACCCCATCTCGTCACCCGTCGATACGCATGATATGCAGATCGAGCACTTCCAGTGAGCGATCCGTTGACCCGTCGAGAGGGCTGAGCTCGATCCACCCC
>JACRFJ010000014.1 GCA_016217935.1 Candidatus Kaiserbacteria bacterium | reverse complement strand
CCCACTGAAGGGAACGATTCAAACCACGAACTGACGACAGCCATGCATCACCTGTCCTACACCCTCGAAGGCTTCCTATCTTTCGATAGGCGTGCAGTAGGATTTCTAGCCCTGGTAAGGTTCTTCGCTTAGCGACGAATTAAGCCACACGCTCCACCGCTTGTGCAAGCCCCCGTCTATTCCTTTGAGTTTTAGCCTTGCGGCCGTACTACCCAGGCGGATGACTTAACGCGTTAGCTTCGCCTCACAGAGGGTCGATACTCCGTAAAGCCAGTCATCATCGTTTAGGGCGTGGACTACCGGGGTCATTCTTGTTACTAACCAGCGAGGTTAAACCTTGCTGGTTGGCGCAGACATTTCTGTTGCGCTCTGCATGTTGCCATGCAGTTCGGACTATATCTTTGTCCGGAGGTTTAACCTTCGGACACCCAGCGTTTAGTCTCTACGGGGTTATAACATGCCGCAAAGGGCGAGCGAGGAGGATGGACACATCAGATGTTCTCGTCCCTTGGGCGGATCTGATCCGGACCGATATGACCTCCATAGTCGGGGCCACGCAGTCACTCTCCCAGAGGCTTAATCCTCCCTCGCTCTTTGCGGCACACAATAACTTCCCTCGGGATTGTCCAACGACGACCGGTAGTGATCGCATAATTGTTGGAGTTTCCCCGATACAGCTAGGTGCACTCATCCTATTACTAAGATGAGGGACACCGTTCGCAACTATTTGTTTATGCTCGTCGAATTGACGAGCGCGGTTGCAGGATTTATCTAATCCCGTTCGCTACCCACGCTTTCGTGCTTGAGTGTCAGGAACGCGCCAGTGCACTGCCTTCGCTTTCGGTATTCCCCTAGATATCAACGGATTTCACCCCTACACCTAGAGTTCTATGCACCTCTCACGCCCTCTAGTCATGCCGTTTCGCCCGCACGTCCGAAGTTGAGCCTCGGGTTTTAACGGACGACTAACATGACCACCTACGCACCCTTTACGCCCAGTAATTCCGGGTAATGCTTGGGGCCTCTGTATTACCGCTCCTGCTGGCACAGAGTTAGGAGCCCCTTATTCATGAGGTAACGTCAATAACTTCCTCCCTCATAAAAGATGTTTACGCGACGAATCGCTTCATCCACCACGCGGTATCGCTCGATCAGGCTTTCGCCCATTGTCGAATATTCTCGGCTGCGGCCCCCCGTAGGGGTATACACCGTGTCTCAGTTATATCGGTGAGGGTCACCCTCTCAGGTCCCCTAAACGTCATAGCCTAGGTAGGCCATTACCCTACCTACTAGCTGATATTGCGCAGGCCGCTCCGGAAGCGATAAATCTTTCATCTCGCGACAATATCGGGAATTATCCAACCTTTCGGCTGGTTATGCCCGACTTCCGGGTACGTTCCTACGTGTTACTACCTCGTCTGCCATGGGTCCCAACTATTACTAATTGGCCATTCGACTTGCATGCCTTATCCATACCGCCAGCATTCACCCTGAGCTAGGATCAAACTCTCAGTATAAATAATCCGCCTTGCGGCGAGATTACCGATAAAGAGGTTTACTCTTTCTCTTAGGATGGACGGAACAAAAGAATGTGGAACATTCTAGTTCCTTTACTGTACGACACAAAATCCTCCTAGAACTTCGTGCCGATTTTTTCTTGCCCTTCGCACGCAACTGCGTGCTCAGGATCTCGGACCTTTTCAGGTCCTCGACTTGTGTGTGTTGCTTTCGAATCTTTTGATTCGAAACTTACCAATGTTTGCATTGGTTGTTACATTCGAACTCCGCTACGGAATTCGAATGCGTATTCTGTATGTCAAAGTTCAAACCACCTCTCCAAGAGCTACCTTCCGGCAGATCCGGTCCAAGGCCCAAGTGCTAGCGCACATCAGGCAAAAACCATCAGGAGCGATGGTCGGACCAGTATAGGTGAAAGTAAGTGAGAGTCAAGTAAAAGGCGCGCCACGAGCGCGCCAAGTCCACGTGGATGTACGATCACGCGGCTGGATATGCCACTCTCGACTAGTTTGGGATTGGTTACCCTCTTCTGTCGAGTCCGCTGCAGGAGTGGGCATTGGCGCCTTTTCTCAGCAGAACCCCGCGCAATCATCCTACTCACAGGGTAACACGAAAGATTGCGCCGGCGGGGATAAATCCCCGCCGGCTCGTTGGCACGTCTCACCGATGATCCGATCAGGTCCGCGCCCACCGTGTGAATCCAGAGCTGTCGAGCGAGTTGCGCTGATGACGATAGCCAACCCGCCGCTCCTGCTGTTCAGAGACACGCGACGCCCGCTTAAGCTTTGGCTTCCGATGCCGTGACCTGGTACGGGGAAGAACCTTGATCGTCTTCTTCGCCATCTGTGTCCTCCATGGCGTTTCCGAGAATGATCTCGACTAGGTCACCGCGACCCAGGATCGACTTTCAATTTTTTGAATGCCGATCCTGAATCACAAGTCCCTCCGAGTGTATTCATACTTCCTCAGCTGTCAATCAAGATCGGCCGTGACAACATTTGTACATATGTACATACATTGTAGCTTGAGAGGAAAAGACTCGCCGCCGAGAATGTAATTCTTGGCGGCGAAGTAGTCGACTCAGGAGATATGAACACCCTCTGCGAAGAGTCGCTTCTTGAGGATGCGTACAACAGCGCCGAGCTTGCGCGCCCGCACACGGATCTCTCGCTCGCCATTGTCTGGATCCTTGGCGCGAATGGTGCAGAGCGCGAGAGCTCCTTTTGGTTCGGGTCTCCACGCAAAGTTCGCAGCTGCCCGACCCTGGTAATTACGCGTAGCTCCGCACACCACCACATGCTGGACATTCTCGAGCTCATTGAGAATAGAACAGATCGTGCGTGGTAATCCACGCGGAATCGCGACGCCAGTGCCATTGACCTTCTGTTTCGCCGCATGCTTCCCCATCACATCGCCTCCATATTTGCTGTCCCTTCATCCGTGATTCGGATATTCACGAAACTCTGGGGTACATAAAGAACGAAGGCCCTTCTTGGGTGAAGGGCCTTCGTGTGTCTGGTTATTTTTTTGTTATCTAGACACAAGCAGAACCTCCACCAGAAGTGGTAAGGAGGCCGAAGACGAGATTCACATTCTGCTTGCCTGACATATTTTGAGAATATACTGTCGCGCTCCGTTGTCAACAGGTAGATTTGACGTGTCTTTTTTCGGGAGTACAGTGATCGCAGTAAAAGCCTGCGATCTGGTTCCGTGCATTGGCACGGGTTCGGGCCAGGGAGGCTGATCACGGCACAAGTCGCGATCCGGGATTCGCCCGTAACAGTGATAATCCGTCCAATTGGACGAGATGAGACTAAAGAAGGTGGCACCGCGGAATTTGAAACCCGCCCTTACGGCACAATATTTTTGTGCTGCGAGGGCGGGTTTTGCGTTTGAGCAAGACCCAAACGATCTTTGTTACAACAAGGAGGAAGACGAGATGCATATCTCGGCGTGGATTCCAAGGGGACTTCAGTTGCAAGTTGCTTCGCTCATCGAAGCGGCGATTAACGACGTGAAGAAGCATCCGATCGCCGTTGACGAAAAGGACCGGGCATCCGTCTCGGTCCAAATCACGACCTGCGACTTTGACCCGGTCGGCGAGATGCCTGCAATCGTACAGCGTATCGGCGAGAGGCTCTTCGCAGCTGCGGAAGGCCGCATCGACGTCGTCTGCAAAGCGATCGGCATTGACGGTGCGACCTGGAACTCGGCGACAGCATTCGGATGATGAGGCTTTCATGGTGAACGCGAAGCTCTCGACTCTCGCTCACTCTCTGACGATCCAATTGGATTCGCTTCCGAAGGAGGATGCATCGAGAAAGCGAGTCCTGTTGATTTCCGCACTATGCATCCGTCGGCCTTTTCTGCTCCGTATGAACGCAGAACAGCTTCAAGCGTTTCAGTGCGCGTTCATCTACGCAATCACGCGGCTCAAGATCGACGAAGAATCGCTCGTGCGGAGAGCGTGGAATCGAATGCGTCCTGACTACGACGGATGGGGTGTGGCGCTGAGCCCACTTCCCCCGACACGTTTGCAACGATGTGTGCGCGCAGCAGAGAGAGCGACGATCGCTCTCATGGGCATGATCGTATCGGCAACAAGGGGCGCGTCCGCGGACGCGCCCCTACTTTTTGAAAAAACCTGCGGAGATGAATCTCCAACACGAAATTTTAAATAAAAGCGGTCGGCAACTGAGAGGTTGCCGACCATCGATTCATCTTCGCTGTGACCATTCAATACTTGTGGCCACCGACGATCGCGTACGCGCCGTGATGTCCGTGCGCGAGTTGCTTTTCGAGATCACCGAGCGTCCGTGCGAGCTGATCGCTTGGCTGCCCCACAAATGCTTCGTTTGGAATCACGGGCAAAATTGTGGGGTATGTCGTAACGTCCAGTGAACCCGCCAACGCCCAGCTGAACAGCTCCTTCACCTCGTCGATCGTACGGGGGCGGGCAAACACCTGGTAGGTCTTGCCAGCGTGCGGAACCTCCAAGGTGTGCTCGTCGATGTTCATCCAGGCTGCGAGCGGCAACTGCCAGGGCACGTACTGCCACTCATAGAGCAGTGCACCCGCATTGTAGAACGATACCAGGAAACGCCCCTCGGGTTCGAGAACTCGCTGTATCTCCTCGACCAGATTCTCGATCTCGCGGATATCGCTTCCGGTGCCGAGCGTCATTGCGACAAACGACACGCTCTCGTCGGGTTCTGGAATTCCATTGTCCAGATCTGTTTCTACGAAGCTCACATCGGTATTCGCATGGCGCGATGCGTGTTTCTGGCGCGCCACCGCAAGCATCGGCGCACTCAGGTCGTAACCGACGACCTTCTTGAACATGTACGCGGCGCGAAATGCGATTTTCCCTGTGCCGCAGCCCAGATCGAGAAACCGCCCACGCCGCCCACGTGGCATTTCGAGGATGAGATTCTCAAGACGCTGGTCCTCGTAATCATGAAGCACGCGGGTCGCATACGGCATCGCGTAGGTCGCGTCGTAGGTACCCGCGATCGACGACGTGAGCTCGAGCAGATTCGCTTTCTGCTGCTCGTAGGTCAGCGGCTGGATCGGACCGTCGTTTCGCTCACGGTCGATCACCTGATCCATGCATGCCTCGCGAATCACGCCGTACATGATAGAGCTGACGTACTCGGGAGTGAGACCGAGCCTTGCGCCGTAGGCGCATGCCTCTTCGATCCGCTTCCGTTCGATATCGGGACGATAGATAGGGAGCCCGTTTTTGCGCTTGTATCGCGAAACCTCCCCTGCGAGCTTATGTCTCGCCGCGAGCATCTGCACGAGGATGTCGTCCACCATGTGGAGTCGTTTGCCCAAAGCAAGCAGATCAAGATCTGACGTCGGCATAGCCGCACCCGTTCGTTGGATTCTCAGCTTTAGGCCTCGTGCCAAAGCCACCGCGCCCACTATGCCAGAGGCCTAAAAACTCCGATATTGACAGATGAGAAACAACATGTAGTATCAAAAATAGGTAAATCCATTGAACCGGTTCCCGCATCAACGCGGGGTTGGGGCCGGTGAGGAGATCGCGGCGCAAGTCGTGATCCGGAACTCCTCCGTAATCAGGAAAACCGATGTCGCTCTTGCGGAGTCGGTGAGAAACAACTAAGGTGGTACCGCGACTGAAAATCGCCCTTATCTCATGAGCATATGCTTGTGGAATACGGGCGGTTTTTTGTTGGCTCCTACCAGCAAAAAACCGAGATCTTTCTGCTCTCTGAAAATTCATCAACACACCGCAGGAGGTGACCCGTGGCTACCCAACGTTCCAACGGCAAAGCAGGACGTCTTCAGGCACTCAGCGCATTCGTGCGCGTAAAGCCGTTCATCGTGATCGCCGCGGAAGACGTCCGCCTGATTCTCGAAGCAAGGGGTCTTCCGCCCCACGTTCGTGACAATCTCGCACACCTGCGCAGCGATCTTCTCTACGCCGTTCGCTCTTCTGCGAAAGGCGAAGACTCCGCGGCCCACTCGTGGGCGGGGCAGTTCAAAACCCTACTCGACGTAAAGACTGCAAATCTCGAATCGGCGATCATCGAGTGCGCTGAGGCGATTACTAGCACGAACGTCGCCGCATACGGCGCCGCTCGCGGAGTCGACCCCGGTAGCCTCGATCTTATCGTCCAGGAAATGGTCGACGCGAAGTGCGCAGGCGTGCTCTTCACGCGTGATCCCGTCGGCTCCGAAGGTCTCATGGTCATCGAGGCTGTCCGCGGCAACGCGGAGAAGCTGGTGAACTCACACGTGGAGTCCACCCGCTACTATATCGATCCCGCAACTGGAGAAACAAAGCGGTCGCACATCGTCGACGGATTCCAACTCACCGACCGAGAGAGGCAAGAACTCTATCTCGCTGCTCTCAAGATACGGGAGGCGTTTGGAGGCGAAGAGGACATCGAGTGGGCGTTTGAGACTAAGACCCATGACCTCTACATCAACCAAGCGCGACCCATCACGGGGATCGATGCAGCGCTCGACGATATCGCTCTGCGCGTCGGCAATCTCAATGCGGCACTTCGCGCAGAAACGGTGCGTCTCAATGCGCTCGGCGCCAAGTTCGGCGAGGACGTGCTCTCGGATCAAAACATCGTCGAAATACTCGGTGATACGCCGACGCGGATGACACATGGGCTTTTCTGCTACCTGTTCGCTCATGGCGAAGGCGCGATCAAGACCGGTCGTAATTCGATGGGGTACGAGATCGGCGATGAGTTGAACGCCGGTTTCCAGTTGCTCGTGGCGGGAAAACCACGCGCAAGCATTGTCCACGACGCGTTCACGTACCGAATCGCTGGCATTCCCCTTCAGGATTACTGCCGGATCGTGGAGAGCTATCTCTGCAAGATCAAGACAGATGCTACGTTCGCAAACTATCCGGAAGTCGGCCTCTACGAGCAGAACCCGTCGGAAGAGTTTCTCACTCGAATCTTCGACCCGAAGCATGCGAGACGGTATGGTCGCGCGTACGCGACGTTCTTCAAACGCATCAGAGCACTTGAAGCGACCCGGGCATCGGAGTGTCGTCTGAACTTCGTACCTCAGTGGCAACGCGTGATCGATGCGCACTTGAACGAAAAGCCGGATTCTGTCGACGCCCACGTCGGGCTCTATCGCAGAATGTGCGACGAGCTTCGGACCATCGCGTGTCCGATGTTCGTACAAATCGCACGGCTCGGCTTCTTTGCGTTCGCTCGCGCGCACAAAGCACTGCTCGAGAAATTCGGGAAGGAGGAAGCAGATGCGTACCTGAGCGACCTCATGGGCGTAAGGGATCCGGAAAGTCCAAACCTCCGGTTCAGCAACATGCTGCTCGCCGCACGTCGCGGCGACCTGTCGGTGGAGGCAGTCATCGCGGAATTCGGTCACCTCGCCGAGCATGAGCTCGAGATCTCGTTGCCTCGATACCGCAACCGCTCCGATCTCATCGAGGCGCTTGTCGCAAACGCTCGTGAGCCCGAGACTAAAGCAAACTTCCGCCGCGCGCTGGAGGCATACTCACGTCTCGAGAGCGTGTTCGGGGAGACGTGGAGCTCCGTGTGGAGCGACGTGCTATACGCGCGAGAGTACCTCATGCTCCGCGAGGTAGTGAAATTCCACTACCTCAAGGGCTACGAGGTGGCTCGCGGGCACGCCATCGAGATCGGACGCATGCTCGGGTGGGAGGATGGTCTCATCTTCCATCTTGACCCGATCGAGGTATTCCAGCTCCCCGCTGAAGCGGCTCGGATGCACGACGTCGCGGTCCTTGCTCGAAGCGAGCATGCACAGAATGCGGAAATCTACGTCCCGCAGATCCTGTACACGGACGATCTTCGCGCAATCGGTGTTCCGCCCGCAAACGGAGATCGTGCGTTGCGAGGCATCGGCGTGACCAGCTACAGCACAGAGGGTATCTGCATCGTAGTCGTTGATCTCAGCGATGCCGCAGTGATCGCACAGATCCAGGAGGGTTCGATTCTCGTCACCAAGAAAACCGACCCCGCCTGGTCGCCGGTCATCGAGGCAGTCGGCAAGACCGGCGGCATCGTAACCAAGGTAGGCGGCATCTTGGCGCACACCGCGATATGCGCGCGCGAACAAGGCATCGCCGGAGTCGTGAACCTCGGCGACGCGATCAAACACCTCAAGACAGGAATGCGCGTGCGTGTTGATGGCCGAGCCGGAATCGTCGAGATCCTCTCGGACGATTAGCGGCATGTTCTTCGGAGGGCGGTTTCCGCCGCCCTCCGTATCTTTTTTCGTATACTGCAATCGGGATACCAGAAATCTTTTGTACGACGTATGATGAATGAAATTATGAAAAATGTTCTTATTGTCTGTTGGGGCAATATTTACCGCTCAGTGGTGGCCGAAGAGCTGCTTCGCAAAGTCCTCATTGATCGAAACATGCAAGACAGATACCGTATCGAGTCTCGCGGCATACAAGGCGCAATGGGTGTCCCGCCTGCGGAACATGCAAACCTGCGAGGCTATCCGGAAACCTACGCACAGACGCGCAAGATTCTTGAAGCATACTCAATCAGCATTTCTGAACATAAGGTATCGACTCCGATCTCACGCGAGGACGCTGAACGTGCTGATGTGATACTCGTCCTTGGTGAGGAAGCGCTCAACAAGTTGCAAGCCGAGTGGCAAGAAGCGCCCGCGATCACACAAAAAATGCGTCTTTTATCGAGCGTTGCGGATCCGCATAATCAGAAAGATGCCGACTACCTGCAGAATGTCGTTACACAAATTGCCGAGGATATACATCGTTTCGCTAAGACTGAATTCTCTCAGTGATCAAAGCAATCGTCTCGACACATGCTCGTAATTTCATTCAAAGATACCGACTTGCCCGTCATCTGCGAACGTGCACATACTGCTGACAGCCACCATGGAGGACGACCATGACCTCGGAGATCGAACAATCAGACGTGCTCGAGACCGCAATGCGTCTTGTTCGCGATGCGCATTCTACGATTCAGATGACAATGCAAGCGATCGAAGAGATTGAGCGTCCGCTCCCTCCAGAATATTTTGCTCTACTGGAAAGGAAAATGAATGAGGGTGTTAAAGTTACTCGGATCGGATTTGGCCGCGCAGAAGACTTTGAGAGAATATTTAGTCGTGTGCATATTCAACACCCGAACTATTTATTTCATCGTACGGATCAGACTGACTATCGCCGGATGTTACTCATCGATGGTTCTCAGTTACTGTTTGTCAGAAAAGACGACACGGGGAGGCACATCTATTTGAGCGATGAGCGAGAAGATCTAGAAAGGTACACTCGCTATTTCAGCGATCATGAAAAAGTCTGACCTTGCCAGGCAATAGTCCCGAATTACCAAACATTTGACTCAAGGGCACACTCCGACACATACTGCATGCAGTATCCTCGAATAGAAGGACAAAATCGTGACCCAACAGGAACTGAGGATCTGGAAAGATCTCACTGCCGCCGATCAGCGCATCCTGAATGAGCACCCTGGACTGACGCTGCCATACGATGCCAGTCCCGAAGATGTGCAGGCGGCGATCCAGCGGATTGTCGACCGCGAGCGTCGACACGATCCGCGGGACGTGCTGCATTTCGAATAGCAGACGCAGCGTCAACGCATGCCGCGTATAAGCCTCGATCCCTGGTGGTCGGGGCCTTTGTTTTGAATATTTGACTCAGATACATTAGCCGGCATACTGCGGACAGCAACAATGCTCCAGCGACCTGATCCTTGCCAATCCGAGCAACGCTGGCTCTGCTTAACTTGATCGAGGTCACCCCATGATCGCGAAACGGCCTCTCGGCCCGCTCAGCGACTTTGTCGCGAACGGTGGCCTTGCAGAAGCGCTCGAACCTCCAGCCGACACGCACGTCTATGAGCGCATCGAGATTCTGCTCGAGAGCCTCAGCGAAGCTTTCGTAGCTCACGTGGTTCGATCTGAACACGCATCAGTTGCGCGACTGGACGTGCTCATGGTTGAGCGTGGGCTCATGCACATCGGATGTAAAATTCCCAGGAAATTGGAAGGGCTCGTCGAGCTTTTTTCCGATGAACAGCTCCCGAGCCTCACCTACGAAGATCTCGTCATGGCGAACCCGCCCGACGACGTACGAGCATTCACGCGCGGCGCAATCGGGGAAACGGAGCGGATGTTCTACCTGCGGCACGCGCTGATTGAGGTGCAGCTTGCGGCGATGGCATCGGCAATGCGGACTGCGATCGAGAATTCAGACGACGAAGCCGCGACACGGGCGCTCGCGTCTGTAGATGGCTTTGCAGAGAATGTCCTCAACTACAGCAGGAAGGTGGGTCGCCAGGATGTCGAGCATTTTAAAGACCACGCGCGCGGATTCCGACGGTTTCTGATGTCGCATCCGACACGCGGACACAAGGGACCGAGCGGTGAATTCAGCCCCGGGATTCCCATTGTTGACATGCTCCTTCACGGCGATCACCTGGGGATTGCGCAGTTCGACTACATCGCGGAGCGTATGGAATACTACCCCATCCGCACGCGAGAAAGCATGGAAAGTGCGCGGGAGTGGGTCAAGCGGAGCAAGACGCTCGTGACGCGCTGGCAACGGGGCAGTCGAGCGGAACAACTATGGGATCGGGTCGAGTCGATCGGCAAATTCCTCAATGCGTTCCGTGCGCTCCACTTGAGAGTGGTGCCTCGCCAGATCCCCGAGGTGAGGAGTGGACCAATCGGAGGGACCGGTGGATCGGTAGACGTGATGCAGCACCTGTCCGCTCGACAGAGCATTATGGCATTTGATTCGCGCAAGTACCGGTAAGTTACTGGTGTAGCAATACGGGGTGTCGGCATGTCCGACACCCCTCTCTTGTTTTCGAGCACGCTGTGCACAGGAACGCGCGACTTGACCTAGTATATGATCACGCCCATTTTCTCCCTCACGGCCTCGACGGTCGGCGCGATCAGCACACGAGCCCTCTTTCCACCCTCATGCAAGACGTCGATCACGTAATCGTCCTGGTTCGCGAGCGCTGCACGCTTCTCCTGGAAAGGCCCCAGAATTGCAGCGATACTCCCGACGAGTCGCTCCTTGCAATCAGCACAGCCGATCGTACCGGCGCGACATTCGTCCGCGATCTCCCGTCCCTCCTTTTCGCCAGGCGTGATGAGCTCGTGGACTGCGTAGACTGATCGACACCCTTCGTCCACCCCTTTGGCGATGTCGACAGTCCGATATGGATTTCCGGGATCCCCCGCACGAACTTTCTTTGGATCTGTGACGCCCCGTTTCTTGTAGAGCGTACTGATCTCGGAGATCGGGGCGTTGATGTCGATCGCGTTGCCATCGGACTTGCCCATCTTCGCGCCATCGAGGCCTGGCACTTTCACCATCTCGTCCATCATGCTTGGAATGACGAAGGTTTCGCCGAAGCGCGCGTTGAAGATATGCGCGAGCCGCCGTGCGAGTTCGACATTCGGGACCTGGTCTTCGCCGACCGGAACCAGGGTTGCCTTGGGACCAAGGATGTCGGCGGCCATTAAGACAGGGTATGTGACGAGTCCGAGGGTAGCGCTTTCGTCCTGGCCCCGGACCTTCTCCTTGAATGTCGGTATCCGGAGCAGGTCGCCGAGCGGCTGCAGCATGGAGAGGAGCAACGAGAGTTCGGGAATCTCCGGGACGCTCGACTGCGCGTACAGGATTGACTGCTGTGGATCGAGACCCGCAGCTAGATAGTCCTTGACAATTTCCCTGAGATTCCGACGCATGTCATCAGGATCCTGAAGCGTCGTCAGTGTGTGCAAGTCCGCGACGAAGAACAGACACGTATCGCCGCGTCCTTGAAACCGCACGAAATGCTGCACGGCACCCATGAGGTTGCCGAAATGGAGCTTCCCGGTCGCGCGAATTCCAGAGAGGACGATCTCGCTCATGGGTAACCCTTTCGTTAGCCAGTGGACCTAGGATAAAACTACATTTCCAGCTGTACTTGTCAACGCATGCGATTCAGGCTATATTTCGTGGCAATGAACTTCTTCAGCGCCTTCTTTTTCTTCTTTTTTAGTCTCCCGAGGAGGGTGCCTGTGGCGTTGCGCTAACCAAAGCAAAAACGAAAGACAAGCCCCTCCTCGGAGGGGCTTTCTGTTTGTAGCCCGCGATGTGCGCCCAACCTTGGACCCATATCGCGGGCCGCAAGTGCGACCTGTCGCGTGAGCTTTTGAAAAAGCTCACCAGAGCTCTTTTAAAAACTTGCGTGTGAGTTTCGAATCGAAGACAAACCGATGGAGGAATCCATGCTCAACGGATCGGATGAGATAACGACAAAAACCAAATATCCTGTCGTATTTCTCGCGCATGAAACAGTCCTGATTCGGCAGCTGATGAGCGAGCTAGCACTTCTGGAGTACGTCGAGGTCAGAGATCTGACTCGCGAGATCGGCATCATCGATCCTGTCCCCCACGAAGCAATTCGACAGGCGCTCGAGGGAGCAAAATGGCTGGCGCTCTGCACATCTCCAGCCAGCATGCTTCCAAGCACGAGGGTCGCACAGGCCGAGCGATACGCCATCGAGCTAGCCTGTCAATTGTCGATCCCGATCGCCCTGTGCATCGTCAATTCCGCTCATATGCATCCGGCATATGTTTCGGGAACGAAAGCCGTTCCGCGGATCGTTGCATCGTTCGGTCTGCAGATCACGGGACTGGAGAGCGGATGGCATGGGGCTTGGCATATGGACCTCTTCGGACTTCCTGAAGGAGTGAAGCGAGAACACCGTCTGTTCTCAGCTGAACAGGGCTGGGAGCACTTCCCGAACAACGTCCATAGATTCGGCTGCGCTCTCGCCGAAACCGCACGAAGCACCTGAACTCTTGATCACTTACGTCACGGACGGCGGCATTGTGCCCGCCGTCCGATATTTTTATAAATAAACCACTCCGGACTTTCACTCCGGAGCGGTTTATTTGGCGATTCCATTCATCCCCACACTCGTTCGCTGCACAACGTGCCCGACTTCCGTGCGGTGTTTTCTGGTTATGAAAGAAGCGCCGGAGGGTTTCGGACCCTGCCGGCGCTCAATTGCAGCATGCACGATGTCGGCGTTACTTTCCGCTAATGTGCTCGCGCCGATCGACAGCGAGCCCGTGAGCCGCTGCCATGAACGCGTCGAATGTCGCATGACATTCGGGGACACGATCCCAGAGGGTGAAGAAGAGGGCGCGGTCGTCGCGAAGCATCCGTGCGCCTTCGACGATCTTTTGATATGAGATCGGCGCCGCTCTGCAATCTTCTTCGAGCAACTTCATGCGACCCAGAATCTGCGTGATCAGATGCGCGCAATACATCCATCGCCCCGCGAGATTCCGATCATGCGCCTCGGCACTCATCATAGTCTCGATCTTGAATCCGCAGTTCTGGATGAAGAAGAAGAGATCCTCGTCATTCGGATGCGGAAGCGTGCATTTCGTCAGTACGATCGGTGGCAGCAGCGAGACGATTTCGTTGACATCTCGGTACGCATCAGGACCCCACGGGCTGTGGGCGGAGATGTATGGGTGCTTCCCCGCAAGTGCTGCGATCGTGGCCCCCGACTTCACTTGATCCGAGCACACGTTGACGAGCACCATATCTTCGCGCAGCCCGTTGACTGCAAGGAGGTTTTTCACGACTTGCTCGAAGATGTCCATCGGGACAGCGAGAATAACCGCGTCACATTTCCTGAGTCCGCGCAGCCTAACGTACGTGTGTCCATCGGGGTCGATCGAATTGTCATGCACCTGTACATTGACGTCGAGCGCAAAACGCCGAATGAGCTTACGGAGCAGTCTCCCGTAATGTCCGTCGCCGATGATGCCGATCGAACGGCATGTGATCGCGGGTGTGGTAGCCGTCGTATCGTGCATCGTACTTCTCCCTGTTGCTTGGTATCAGGTCATTCCCAAGCGTATGAAAGATCTGTTGACCTGATTGCGAAGTCTTTCGAGACGCCGAGATCAGGCCACCAGCACTGAAAAAGCCCCGTACGGGGGCCTGGTCTCTTTTACGAAATGTAGCAAGAGCCTACTCCCGGGGGCTTCGATAAGCGCAATAATATGCAATTTCAAATTTCATGTATTGCAGAGTGTATACCTGTCGCTTTCCTCAGTCAATCGGCTATTTTTTGCGACTACTGCGCCACTTTTCGACTGTAACGAGAAGTGGGGTTGCCAAAAAGATGGAGGAGTATGTGCCCGCAATGATGCCGACCAAGAGTGTAAGGGCAAATACGCGCGTTGATTCAGGACCGATGAAGTAGAGAACAGAGAGCGTGATGAGCACGGTGAGTGATGTGTTGATCGATCGAACAAAGGTCTGTCCGAGTGAACGACCTGCGGTATCGGCAAAATCTTCTCTCCGACCCCGCTCGTCGTTGATCCGCAAATTCTCACGCGTACGATCGAAAACGACGATCGTGTCGTGGATCGAAAAGCCAAGAATTGTAAGGATTGCCGTCACGAAAAGCGTGTCGACTTGTGCTCCCGTGATATATCCGAGGAAGGCAAAAAACCCGAGTGGCACGATGACGTCGTGGATGAGGGTCACGAGCGCGATGAGCCCATAGATCCAGCTCGACACAGGTTTTGAGACCTTGCGGAATGCAAACGCGATGAAAAGAAGGATGCACAGAAGGACGAGGCCGAGGGCGATGATTGATTTATTACGAAGTTCTGTACCGATTGTCGGCCCAACCTCAGTAAGCTGCGTAATCTGCCCGCGATAGCGCTCCCCGCCTGAGACGACCTCAGCGATTGAGGATCGTTGCAATTCAGATAAATTCGGTGCACGAACAATGTAATCGCTCGTCCCCGCTTCGCGGATGGAATAGTTTTTGATGCCCGACCCATCGAGCGCTTCAGCGACCAGATTCGAGGCAGGTCGTTCGCTCGGATACGCGACTTGGACAAGCGTTCCTCCCGTGAAATCGAGTCCGAGATGCAATCCGAATGCAAAAAGTGCTACGAGCGAGGCGACAACGAGTGCACCCGTTGCGCAGAAGAACACATTTCGATGTGTGACGATGTACATACTTAGTGAGTGAGTCCGCTGCCGAAAAGAAACTGGGACATGCCGCCCTTTGCCTTCACGCCGAGCGCGAGGAGGAACGTGCGCGAGACGGTGATCGCGGTCAGCATCGAGATGAGTACGCCGAGCCCGAAAACGAGCGCGAAGCCTTTGATGAGCGAGGTGCCAAACCAGAACAGAATCACTGCTGTAATCATCGACGAGATATTGGAGTCGCGGATCGAGGGCCATGCACGCGCGAATCCTTCTTGGATACCTTCGGATGCACTTTTTCCGGAGCGCATCTCTTCTTTCATGCGCTCGAAAATGAGCACATTGGCATCGACCGCCATACCAACCGAGAGGATAAATGCTGCAATGCCAGCGGCAGTGAGCGTCACAGGGATGATTTGAAAGAGTGCGAGTACGGCGACCACGTAGAGAATGAGCGCCACCGTCGCAATGACGCCGGGAAGACGGTACCAGAGGATCATAAATATCGAAACTGCAATAAATCCAAAAAGCCCCGCCATGATGCCGTCTTGTACTGCCTTGTCGCCAAGTGTCCCTGCCACGGTTTGGGTCGAGATGAGCTCGATCGGCACTGGAAGCGCGCCATAATTCAAGTTGCGCGCTAGTTCTTTTGCAGCATCGGGGGTGAACCCGCCTGAAATCACGGCCGTCCCGTCCGGAATCGGCTCGCGGATCACAGGCACTGAAATTGGGACGCCGTCGAGAAAGATCCCGAAGCGCCGGCCAACATTGTTCTTGGTGAGATCGGCAAATGTTCTCGCGCCTTCGGAATTGAAGTGGAGCACGACAACGGCCTGGTTGTTGAGACCGCGACTCCCTTCAAATTGCAATTCGGCACTCGAAAGGTTCTTGCCTGTAATAGCCGCTCTCTCAAAGAGCTGATTGATTGATGAGGTCGAGATCTCGGCGTTCGGATCTGCATCTTTTTTGAGCAATCTGAATTCGAGTACGGGTGTTTGCCCGATAAGCTCGATTGCTTTTTGTGTGTCGGTCACTCCGGGAAGTTCCACGATGAGTCGCTCTTCTGGCTGCCCTGCGAGCGCGCCAGCATGTTCTACCTGTACAATCGGCTCTGCAACGCCAAAGAGATTCACGCGGCGCTCGATCGTGTCACGCAGCGATGCCATTGAATCTGCAACATCATTCGATGTGATCGCTCGCAAATCTGCGCGATAGACAAGCTGCGTTCCGCCCGAGAGATCGAGTCCGAGCTTGAATGGTCGTATGCCAGCCTCATGCGCATGAAATACCCACCAGCCAAGTGCTGCTCCGAGCAGGAAAATCAAAATTGCGGTTATGCGCCCTTGTATCATGGGCAGCAGTATAACCCGAAGAACACGTTCGCCAAGAACGTGTTCTAGCCTTCTTTTCGGAGGAGATGGAGCAAGTTTTTAAAAATCATCGCGACCGCAATGGGGCCGACGCCGCCAGGAACTGGCGTAAATAGAGAAGCCTTTTCTGCACATACGGGATCGAGATCACCGCGGACAACCCCTTCATCCTCCGATGCGCCTGCGTCGATTAAGACTGACCCAGTTTTTACATGCATCGGTTTGATAAAACCCGGCTTCCCCGCACCGCAGATCACGATGTCGGCATCCCTCAGATCATCGATTGATCCCTCATCGAGGGAAAAGAACGAGACATCGGCGCCCATTTTTCTCAGAAGCACAGCTGCTGGCGTACCAACGAGGCGGCCTGCGCCCACGACAACCACCTTTTGCCCGGCTATACGTACGTTCGAACGCTTCAATATTTCAAGCACAGCGAGCGCAACCGGCGCATCAACGAGTCTCCGATCTTCAGGAGTAGCCGGGTTGAGTGCGTCGACATCTTTTTCTCTTGGGATTGCTTCGAGGACCGCATTCGTGTCGAACGATTTCGGGAGCGGAAGCTGCACGATGAGCGCGTCGATGCTCGGCGCGAGAGCGCGTATCGCATCGATTGCACCAGCGGTTCCCCTATCTTCTACGACGTCGGTGCGCACAATATCGATGCCGAGTTCAGCCGCAGCACGCGATTTGATACGCACAAACTGTTCTATCACGGGATTCGCGCCGACGACAATGATGCCAAGCCGCACCTTTTTCCCGAGAGCTGCATATTGCGCACCGAGATCAGCATAGATCTCCGCGGCAATCGCTTTTCCATCGATTATCATACGTGGGTTTGCAGCTCTATTGAATTCCCCACTCTTTCTTAAGTGCAGCAATACCATCCTCAAGCCGTACCTTTGGTTCCCATCCAAGGAGCTTTTTTGCTTGCTGATTATCGGCAAGTGAATCGTGCGCTTCGACGCGCGGTGGACCGTACGTGATCTCGCCTCCGAAAAGCTCGGCCAAATACTGGATGGTGACATTGCGTCCAGCTCCTATATTGATGACCTCTCCTTGCCCAACTTTCGGACTCTCGGCCGCCAACATATTCGCTGCGACCACATCGTTCACGTGTGTGAAATCCCGAGTAATGGTACCGTCGCCAAAGATGGTCTTTGGTTTCCCTTCTTTCGTCGCTTGGAGAAATTTACCGATCGCGAGTGCATAGGGACCGTTGGGGTCTAGTCCGGGACCATACACATTGAAATATCGTAGGTTCACGGTCTCGACTCCATAGAGATCTGCCCAGAGCTTCGCGAACAATTCACCGACGTATTTTTGCAATCCGTAGGGATTCACCGGATTTGCTACCATCGTTTCGACCAGCGGCATGGTCGCCTGTTCTCCATATGCAGAACCCGATGCGGAATACACGACACGACGAACCTTGGCTTTCGCAGCGGCAGTGAGTACGGAGACCGTACCAGTCACGTTTTCATCGGTGGTTTCGACAGGATGTTCAACTGAATACGAAACACGCGGGACTGCTGCCGTATGAAAAACGACATCAGCGCCGGCGAAGAGCGCGACGATCGCGTCTGTTTTACGGATATCTTCGATATGTTGCTTCGCTTCCCGAGGAAGCACTTTGCCGCGGAACGAGTAGTCGCGATCAATCAGATGTGTATCCCATCCAGTTTTTACGAGCTCGTGCGCGATATTACTCCCGATGAATCCGCCTCCGCCAGTTATAACCGCTTTTTTTAACATGTGTATATCTTACTGCATTTCCTTCGCCGAGCGAGTACCCCTCTTCGCCGGGGTCTTTGCAGCCGCGGCGACAACGAGACTACGTGCTGCCGCAGCAGCGGCAGATAGCGACCCCGCCAAACGACGGTCGAGCGGGTCATGTGCCGCGCGCAGTTATCAAAATACGGATCGTCTGAAGGATAATGAACAGGTCGAGCAGGAGCGACCGGCGTTTGAGATAGTACAGATCGTACGAAAGTTTTTCTTTCGTCTCTGCGATGTCGGTACCATGATGCGGATGTCTATCATGACGTGTCTGCGCCCAGCCGGTCAGTCCTGGGGAAATCAGGTATCGCGCGTTGTAGTACGGAATGCGCGCGTTGTACTGTGCGGCGAGCGCCGGAAGTTCGGGGCGCGGTCCCACGAGCGAGAGGTCTCCGCGGACCACATTCCACAATTGCGGGAGCTCATCGATACGCAAGATGCGAAGCCATTTCCCAACACGCGTGATAGCGAGCTGTGTTTTTCCTTCTTCACCGTATTCCCCCTCGTCGTTGCCGCTCATGCTGCGAAATTTGATTACACCGATCGGCTCCTGGTAACGACCGACGCGACGCTGACGTATGAAAACCTGTCCCCCATCATCGAGTTTGATGGCAAGGCAGACAGCGGGATAGATCACGAGTGATACAAGTCCTGCTACCGAGGCGAGCACGACATCCATAAAACGTTTGAGGAGATCGTAGATACGCGACGCACTCACGTTGCCCAAAATCCACTCGTACCCGATGAGGGAGAGCGGCTCCCGTTCAAACATTTCTTCGTAAAGCTCCGCAGCATCGACAAGCGCGAAGCGGCGTTTGTGGAATGCCGCATCGTAAATGATTGGTAGTGCCGCAGCCACCGCCTTATCGGAAAAGTCGACGACGAGAAAAGAGACGTTGTCCTCGGCCGCAACGCGGCATGCGCGCTGAATGATCTCATGCGTGGGCGCGACCGATGTGTCGACGAGGTAATCAAACATGAATGTCGCATGCGGGTCAGCTTTCACCTCTTCAGCAAGTGCTTTCGCATCGCCGCCTGATGCGATGAGGACGCCTTTCAGTTTTTTCGAACGCGGTGTGCGGGGGAAGATAATCATGCGCCAAAAACCAACGAGCACAAAAGAAACCGCGAGGTAGAGAATGAGGATGGTTTTTGGTGCGAGTCCGAACGCTGGAATGAAAAAGAAGAAAAGTGCGGCAAGGAGTATGTTGATAACCTGTGTGTAGAGAATTGTCGCGGTGAGACGGCTCCTAAAAATGCGAGTATGCCGCCCGTAGAGTCCCGCGAGAAAAAAGACGATGATCCACGCGATAAAAAGGAGGGTGAATGGAAAGAGGTGCAGAAGGAAAAAGTCGCGACTCGGCAACTCGAGATAGCGCAGTGCAAGCGTGATATAGAGTGACGTGACAAAGACAGCGACGTCGCCGAGAAGGAGCAGGAGATATTCCCGCTTGGGTACGAGGGTCATAGGATGGTAGAATAATGGCATAAATATGGCTAAAAACAAGGTGCTTTTCTTGATCACGAAAGCGACGTATGGAGGTGCACAACGCTATGTATATGATCTCGCGCACGCGGCTCAAGCGCGTAATTTTGATGTGCATGTCGCATACGGAGTATCGGGCCGACTGCGAGAAATGCTCGCGGGCTCGCCGGTCGTATTGCATGCGATACCATCCCTCGCACGAGACGTGACGCTTATTTCCGACGTTCGAAGTTTCTTCGAAATCATGTCTCTGCTCAAAAAAGAAAGGCCCGATGTGCTACACCTGAATAGCTCGAAGGCTGCTGGGATTGGTGCTTTCGCTGCACGACTAACTGGAGTGCAGCGTATTATTTTCACCATTCACGGCTGGCCATTCAAGGAAAATCGAAGCCCCGTAGCGAGAGGCTTCATTTACTTTGCAAGCTGGTTGACTTCTGTCCTCTCTCATCACGTTATTGTTGTTTCGAAATCCGATGAACGTATCGCACAGTGCATGTGGTGGGTTCGCAAAAAAATCACGCATGTGCCCATCGGATTCGAAGCGCCGACACTCCTCTCGCCAGATGAAGGGTTTCGAAAGATGTTTGGCGCGCTCCCGCCGGCACAGATTCAGAGTGATACGCTTCGTCTCGTCACGATTGCGGAGCTCACGAAAAATAAGGGCATCGCATTTGCGATTGACGCTGTCTCAGAATTGAAGAACCGCGATGTCGATTGCGTATATCTCGTGGTGAGCGACGGTGAGGAACATGCAACATTGGAAAGATCGGCTCGCGATCGCGGTGTCGCGGACCGCATTTTTCTGCCGGGATTCGTGCCCGATGCTGCACAAAATCTCGCCGGATTCGATCTCTTTGTCCTTCCATCGATCAAAGAAGGAATGCCCTATGTGCTTCTCGAAGCTGACGCCGCCGGATTGCCGATCATCGCGACTGATGTGATCGACCCCGAATTGGCAAAAGAACTTCGCATGATACGCATCGTGCAGCGAGGTGACGGAGCAGCTCTTGCTGATGCGATTCAGGAGCTCGCACATCGCCCGCGCATGGAACCGAGCGGTACACGCTTCCCTTTGCATCAGATGCTTGAGCGAACGTTTGCTCTCTATCGTTTACGCTAGACGGCTCCGACGAGCTCCGTCTCATCGCGCGCCTGAATCGTCGGACGTGCGTGGCGTCGCAAACCCATGAGAATACCAAGCGCGAGGTATTCGGTGAGTAGATGCGATCCACCGTAGCTCATAAAGGGCAGTGTGGTGCCCGTAATAGGTAAAAGCCCCATGTTCATACCGACGTGGACAATAAATTGTGCGAGGAGATATATCCCAATCGCAGCACTGAAGAGCGCATCGAAATTATCGGCCCCGTGGAGTGCGATCACGAGTATCCGAATAATGAGGACACCGAAAAGTCCGAGAAGTATAAGGACACCAAAAAAACCCCACTCCTCTGCGTACGCTGCAAAAATAAAGTCTGTCTGATACTCCGGGAGAAATTGCAATTTCGACTGCGTCCCGTAGCCAATACCCTTGCCGAGAAGCTCACCGGAGCCAACCGCCACTGTCGATTGGTACGCGTTGTAACCCGTGCCTCGCACATCGGCGAGCGGGTGGAGGAAGGTGAGTACGCGCGCTTTTTGGTAATCGCGCAACCCGTAGTTCCATGCACCGACACTAATCACGATTGCAAGCACAAAAAGCGTTACGAGATGTTTCCACGAAATCCCCGCGACGAGTACCGTACCGAGCCAGATCGAGAAAATGATGATCGCAGAGCCAAGATCGGGCTGGAAAAAGACGAGTGCAAAAATCGCGAATGCATAGGCTCCAGAGACGAGAATGTGCCGAATATGCTTGATCTCTATGTGCCGACGTGCGAAATACTTGGCGAGCACAAGCGCCAAGACAATCTTTGCGGGGTCCGATGGCTGCACGAAAAAGATGCCGAGGTTGAAACGATTCTGGGAGCCGAGCGTAACCGAACCAAAGATATAGATGAGCGCGAGGAGTACCAGCGTAAGTATGTACATCGTGACAACGACAGGGGTGCGCCGCAAGAAACCATAATCAGGGATACTCGCGACAAAGAAAACGATCACGGCAAGTCCAATCCACACGATCTGGCGCTCAAAGAATGCGTTTTCTACCGAAAAACTCCGCATGGTAACGAGCCCGAGAATAGAGATGGCAAGTGCTGCGATAAACAAGTACCAATCTATATGTGCAAATAGGTGTGTGCGCCTCCGATCCACGAGTTTCGCAAACATACGTACTACTCTGCGCGTGGCATCGCAGGCTTTACCAGGGGAACGACATCGATACGACCCACGGCGATCGTAAAGGGATCCGGCCACGTAAATACAATATTTTGCTTCTCTCCTGCTCGAAGTTTGGGGATCGTTGTCTCGGATGCCGCAAAAGCATTGCCCGCGGGGTCGAACACTGCTGCGCGAAATACTACATCGTACATATCATGTACCGACGTATTGCGCGCGCTCGCGTGCACGCGAGGTACCGTACCAATATCGGTGAGCTGTTTATCGTTGATCTCGATCGAAAGAGCCCGATTTTCGAGACGCTCCCACGCGAGCGGATCCTCGAATTGGAAATACGTGTGTGCGACGACCCTGTTCCCTGTCGCGATTGCGCCTTCGAAAATCGGTGTGATGGAGCCTGGCATGATGTAGGTCGACCCAAATCGCTCGCCGACAAAAATGTTCTTCTCGTCATAGAAAGTAAATTTGTATCGAACACCTGAGACCCCGGCTTGTTCATTCGCATTTTGGATATACGCTGCCGCGCTGTACGATCCGTCGCGCACGCGAAAACTCCGCGACCACAGAATCGATGCTGGACTCAGTGCACGTGTGTCGAGTAGCAGGCACGGACCCCCGCGATCGACATCAGTCTCCCCTTGATTCTCGATTCCATCGGTGCATGTCGCGGGTATCGAGAAGTACCAATATCCAATAGGGCCACCGATCACCACTGCAAAAAAAAGAGATACGCCAAATGCGTAACTTGCGCGCCGTCGAGATGCCCACGACATCCACTCATTGTACCCGAGTTGACCGGTCGCTCAAAAAAGAGAATGATGTCTTCAGCAGGAGGATAACCGATGCCCCGTACGCTTCAAGTATTCCGCATTTTGCAATCGTTCCGCCGCCCGCACGACTATCAATCTGTCGGCAATCGGGGAACTGTCGTCAACTGGGACAGAGCTATGAGAATCAATGACAACACTGGCCTTCTGTTCAGTGGAGATGATCTCCTCGTCATCTCGCGCTCAGACGGGAACCCTGTTGGACGACTCATGCACTGTCGAACGCTTGGTGGCAATGCGTTCGGCGAGATGGAGGCTCCGTCAAACGCGCAGTTTACAAGATTGCGCGACGCGGGCCTGCTCTTTACGCTCGAAAGATAAGGGTGACGACGCATCGTCAATAAAAAAGCCCCGGATTTTACTGGGGTTCCCTTTTTAGCGAGATATGCGGACTGAGCTATTGTGTTAAAAATTTTGTTCTGGCGCCTAGCTCTCTGTCACGCATAAATCGCTGGAGCGATTTTGCGCGACCCCGCCTCGGCGCCGACGCGCCTCCGGCCTTGCGAAGCTTCGCTTCTCACCTTTCGACTACCTCAGCTGGAGTTTGAAAACTGTGTGTTGGCGGCGACCTACTCTCGCCTTTCGACTACCATCGGCGCAGATGGGCTTAACTGCCCAAGTTGACTGTTGACGGAATGAGGACGGGTGGTGTGAGAGGCGCAATTTTGTTTTTTGTCCTGGCGACTAGCTACTCTCGCCTTTCGACTACCATCGCCTCAAGAGGGCTTAACTGCCGTGTTCGGAATGAGAACGGGTGTGACCCCTCCGACGAATCACCAGGACAAAAAACAAAATTCATGGACGTAAGAACGGTGTGTCACACATAAATCGCTGGAGCGATTTTGCGCGACCCCGCCTCGCATCCGTCGATGCTCCGGCCTTGCGGCGCTGCGCGTACTCGCGCCTCACCCCATCGCCAAACCACCAACACACAATTTTCAAACAGCTCTTCTCGTTGACTACGAAGAGCGACAAAGATTAATCAAAGAATGTGTAGAAAGCGTAACGCGACTCCCACAATTCCTTTCGAGAGTTCTGTCGGGGTATTAGTACACCTCGGCTCAACACATTGCTGTGCTTCCACCTGGTGCCTATCAACGTGGTCATCTCCCACGACCCTCAAACGATTCCTTATCTTGGAGTTGGTTTCCCGCTTAGATGCTTTCAGCGGTTATCCATTCCGAACATAGCTACGGGGCGGTGCACCTGGTGGTACAGCCCCCAGACCAGAGGTTCGTTCATTTCGGTCCTCTCGTACTAGAAACGAATCTCCTCAAGAATCAACGCCTACAGCAGATTAAGACCAACCTGTCTCACGCATGAGGTTAGCCACGAGCGACTCATTTTGAGTCGCCAGGGTAATGTCAAGGTGACACCTTGACATACTGCCATTACTAGCAGGATCGGACTGTAACTTCATCCATTACATTACTGGATGGCTAACATTCAGTCTCTACAGGCATTTGCGAACTTCATTGAGTGGGGAAACAGCAAAATCCACTCAATGAAGTTCACAAACTTCCCTCGGTATTGCCCCGTGCAAACTGCACGTCGGGTTTTACCGATATAAGTCAGCTTCTCGATACATATTGCTATGCATCGCCGCCGTGATGATGTCTAAATAACGATTTACGAAATCGTTAATTGTTCGTTTTTCCTCGGGGTTCAAACCGTTCAATCTCCCAACCGATGAGGTTTAACCTCATCGTGAGTTGCTGAACGGTTTGAACCCAGCTCACGTACCTCTTTAAATGGCGAACAGCCATACCCTTGGGACCTTCTCCAGCCCCGGGATGAGATGAGCCGACATCGAGGTGCCGAACTTCGCCGTCGATTTGGACTCTTAGGCGAAACCAGCCTGTTATCCCCAGAGTAACTTTTATCCGTTAATCTTCGATTGCATCTAATGCAGATCGTCGGTTCACTTTGCTCCGCTTTCGCGCCTGCTTGTCATGTACGACTCGCAGTCAAGCCACCTTTTGCCAATGCACTATCGGCACGGTTTCCATTCGCGCCTAGGTGACCATAATAGGCTCCTCCGTTACTTTTTAGGCATTTGTTACCAACTTATGCTTCAGAGAAGCGATGGGTCGTATATATTCTTCGATCAAGGATTCGAATTGCCTCGCTGAGTCTGAAGGAATATATAATCTCCAATACTTTCCTTTTTGCCGATGTTGTATCGTGTGGATTCCAAATCGAGATCGGAGCGCATTTTGGGCAAACTCCAAGTCCGTCTTTGAAAACCCGAGCGTGTGAATTATGTAACAAAGGTGTCGTGCAGATTTGCGCGAACCATCGTCCATAAACCACACCGCAACACTAATCGGCTCAATCATTTTTCCGATGATTTTAGGCATGCGCTTCCGCTTGCCTTCGTAGAACTGTTGGCCATAGAAACGCAAAACCCCATGTGAATATGTTGTAAATCCGACGTTTTGGACGCCATCTTTACGAACCTTCACATATGGCTTATCGGAGGGGATCCATTCACGAAGCTCTTGGAAGAGCCAGTGTACGTAATCCGACTGCGCAGAGCCATGTTCGACTTTAAGCCGATATGTTCTGGTGTTGTTTTGCGTTTCGAGATGACCATCTCCGAGAAGAAGTCCGACAATAATCGCACGCTGGCGATCGGTCAGCTTCAACCCGAGCTTATGTTCTCGAATTTCTTTTGTGTTCATGTTGATTGTCTTTCGACACTTATTGTCGCCAATAAGATCGGACTATATCTTTCACCTATTTTACCTGGTGATCCGACATGTAGTCTCTGAGGGTTTTTGTGAACTTCAGCGAGAGGAAGAGCGGTAAGCAATAAGCTTCCGGACCGCAGTCAAGCGCGTTAACATTTTTTGCGCTCCTCTCCTCGCTGAAGTTCACAAATCTTCCCTGCTGATTGTCCGCATCGGTTTGAAATTTTCACTCTTGCGAGTATTCAAACATGCGCGGGTGTTCCAGCATATAGTCGGATGTGCACCGGTGCGTTGCCGCATCGGGTCCCCCATTTGTTTTCCAGCTGCGGATAAACAGCCTTTGGCGCTCAAGGACAGCGCCCCACCGAAACTGTCCATCAGGTACTGTCTTCTCTCTGTTTCTCAGAGAGAGTTAGAAATTACAGAAACACAGGGTGGTGTTGCATTGGCGGATCCACGCCATCCGAAAACAGCGCTTCAAATCCTCCCACCTACGCTACGCAGTGCACCCGTAATCCCAATACCAAATTACAGTAAAGCTTCTGGGGTCTTTTCGTCTAGCTGCAGGAAGGCGGCATCTTCACCGCCCTTGTATTTTCACCGAGCAAATCCCCGAGACAGTTCCCAAGTCGTTATACCATTCGTGCGCGTCTGAACTTCAATTGAGTTTGATCGTAACAATCGCGCGATTGCTACACTCTCCCCGTATTTCTACGGGCATTAGACTATATCTTCATCTCATTCTTTTGAATGAGAGCCGGCGTGTTAGCGTTTGCTCGAAGCAAACACTCTAGCGCGTGTGCGCTAAGTCGTTACGGGGTTTGTGAACTTCAGTAGGGGGCAAGCCTCGTCTCCGCGACGGAGCTTGCCCGGCAGATCGATTTGCTGGTCTTAATTGTTCAGCAAAACGACCAGTCCGATCAAAAGCACGATCGGCAATGCCATGAGGATGTAGTACATCTCGTTCTCCTCTTCGTTGAACATGAACAATTTCACCTACTGAAGTTCACAAACTTCCCACGGTATTATCTTTCCATCGACGCGCCTCGTCTGAAGCGCTCAGGTTAAGACTCCACCGTTATAAGCCGAATTTTTCATCGGGATCACTCCCGAAGCTGGCAATCCAGTTACCAGACAAGGAATTTCGCTACCTTAGGCATTCCGATTTTATCGGAGCCCCTCATGTCGCCATAAGGATTGGACTTTATCATCTCGCAGCTCACTTAGTGCGAGTTCGGCGTAAAGTCTCTGAGGATTCCAATACAGCGTCGGGTGGAAGTTTGCCGACGATCTCTTCAAGAGTTCGCCGTCTCCCTTTACCCTGTTGATTCATGGAGTAAGCAAGTCGTACAAGACGGACGAATCCTTCTTTCGTGAAATGTTCGCGATTTTTCATCGCAAGAACAATTTCCCGAAATATCCTGTAAGCTTCTTGTTTCGTCACGAGCGGATATCGATCGAAAAACGGTATTACCCGTTCGATTATATTTCTCGTTGAGTCGATGCTGAAGTTGAGTACCGGATGCACACCACTCTTGCGGTAAATGCTTCCGGTGCCAAACACTTCTTGGCAAATTTCCAGAATCTCCCTGTGTTTTTGATGCTGATACACCTGAAAACACGGGTTAATAATCCATTCGTTTTCTTTCTTTGGATGTTTGAGGATTGCTACACTAAAACTTCCTTCCCCGTCCACGAACCCCGCCACAAAATAATTGAGCAGTGTTCGCTTTCCGTGAAATTGTTTGAGTAGTTCCTGAGTTGTGTGATTCATGCGCAATGTTATTGCGTGAGCACACGCTGTATTGGCCTTTCCTGCTGATTGTCCGCACTAACAGATTGTTACCTTCACGGTACTGTTAGATACTCGGATGTTCCAGCAAATAGCCGAATTTTACAATCGCCCTACTCTTGACTCCTTGCGGAGCGTAGCGAGTTCACGATTATAGTTATCGCCGACATTGACCGGGGCTTATATAGTCCAGCACATGCATAAATGCATGTACCCTCCATACTTGACCTTCCGGCATTGGTCAGGCATCACCCCCTATACTTCCTCTTACGAGTTTGCAGGGAGCTGTGTTTTTGGTAAACAGTCGCCTGGGAAATTTTAACTGCGGCCACCTTACGGTGGCGGACCTTATTGCTAACGTACGGTCGCTTTTTTGCCGAGTTCCTTGGGGATCTCTCACTCGTTCGCCTTGGGCTACTCGCCCTGAACACCTGTGTCGGTTTGCGGTACGGTTTGAGTAATGTTGAAGCTTAGAAGTTTTTCTTGGAAGCGCGCTCTCTCGAATCTGCTTTGGCCGAGGCCTCTACATATCCCTGCCGCTCTCGATTATGCTGCGGATTTACCTACAGCACACAATCACGGCCCGAACCCAAAACCAATAATGGGCCCGAGGTACAGCACTCCGTCCCTCCATCGCACACTACACAAGTTAGGGAATATTAACCCTATGTCCATCCAGTCCGGCATTCGCCATACTGTTAGGACCGACTAACCCTTCGATGATCTCCATTGCGAAGGAAACCTTGTTCTTTCGGCGTGCGAGAATCTCACTCGCATTGCGGTTACTCGTGCCAACATTTTCACTTCCGTATGCTCCACCATGAGTCACCTCTTTGGCTTCATCGCGAACGGAACGTTCTCCTACCACCCTTCGACTCGGTACCAAGTACCTCGCTCAGGGCAGGCTCGCGAAGTTCGCGAACTTGTCCTGAGTGAGACACGCAGTGTCGAATCGAAGGATCCGCAGCTTCGGTACCATACTTAGCCCCGATCATTTGTGGCGCGAAATCTCTGAGTGAGTGAGCTGTTACGCTTTCTTTGAATGGTGGCTGCTTCTAAGCCAACATCCTCACTGTCTGTGAAATTTCACCTCCTTGCTTGCACTTAGTATGGATTTAGGGACCTTAACTGGCGGTCTGGGCTGTTTCCCTTTTGACGAGTGGAGCTTCGCCCCCACCGTCTAACTGCCGCATTCTGGCTGTAGGTATTCGGAGTTTGATAGGTTCAGTGGCCTTGCGGCCTATCCGAACCTTCCAGTGCTCTACCCCCTACAGAAACATGCGACGCAAGCCCGAAAGCTCTTTCGGAGAAAACCAGCTATTACCGAGTTCGATAAGCTTTTCACTCCAACCCACAAGTCATCCCAAGATGTTGCACAATCTACGGGTTCGGACCTCCCCACATATTTCTATGTGGTTCATCCTGCTCATGGGTAGCTCACCCGGCTTCGGGTCTGATACATACGACAAATCCTTCGATTGCTCTCAGGACTTTACGCGCTATTCACACTCGCTTTCGCTGCGGCTCCACCCGATAGGGCTTAGCCAAGCCGTATGCATCAACTCGTTGGCTCATTCTTCAATAGGCACGCCGTCGAGGTTCACCATTCTAGGCACTATCCGCTTCTTAAGTTCTATCCACCCTTTTCCTTTGTTCTTCAAAGCTTTTTCTCGACTGTGCGCAAGCGCATCGCTCGAATATGCTTCGTAATACAACAAACTCCAGGGTCGATAATATTTTGTGGATTGCACACCCCCATCATTGTGGCGAGCGATGCGTGACTTCAAGTCGGCACTGTATCCGATATACATTTTCGGCTTCGTAGTGCTTTGAAGAATATACACATAATACATACCTAAAAAGATACCACCCAAAATGGTGAACCTCTTCGACTCCTTGTAGACATGTGGTTTCAGTTCTATTTCACTCCCCTCACCGGGGTTCTTTTCACCTTTCCCTCACGGTACTAGTTCACTATCGATCTGAAGAAGTATGTAGCCTTACCAGTTAGTCCTGGCAAATTCACCCGAGCTATTCATGTCTCGAGATACTCAAGAACTACAGCCATAGAGATGCTTCGTTTTCGTGTACGGGACTATTACCCTCTGGGGTCGAGCTTCCCAGCTCGTTCCACTAACTAAGCATTTTGTAACTCCATCTGCCAATCCAAAATTAATTGGGGCATCGCCGTAGCCTTATAACCCCCATACCCAAAATTTGAATTCATTCAAGGTCGGACCTTTAGAATCCCCAAGGTCCGACCTTGGGAATCCATGAATGCAAATTTTGAGGCTGAGTTTGGGCTCTTCCCGTTTCGCTCGCCGCTACTAAGGGAGTAACTATTGTTCTCTTTTCCTCTCGGTACTGAGATGTTTCACTTCCCGAGGTACGCTCTTCTCATCGTTTAAGTGAGAAGTCATTGAGGTTTACTCAATGGGGTTTCCCCATTCGGAAATCTCCGGATCGAAGGTTGCTGAGCACCTCCCCGAAGCATATCGCAGCTAAGCCGCGTCCTTCATCGCCTTCTTCAGTCTAGGCATCCACCACACGCCCTTACTCAGAACTCCCGTAAGGAATTCTGAGAACCGCGTATTTCGATCCATCACATATGCACCGCTGCGCATGTGACGAATCTGCTTTCTGCTCGTCTCCTACAAGAGAGACGAGACTTTTTCTTTTGCTCGGTCCGCATACCTGCGGACCAATTTTCCTGCATTCCGATCAGGAAAGACCTCCCCTGATTTTTAGGTCTGAGGGAGAACCTGATCGAAACGTTTTGATTCTTTGATTTCCGACACACGCCAAAAGCGTGTGACGGATTCGCCCGGCACACACTTTACGAGTGTGTCGGGTTTCTTTGTCGCTCTTCGTATGTCAACGAGCAACATATAATTTTTCGAAAGAAAAAGACCGCTTTCGCGGTCAGTCGTGTATGTGGGTTGCCCCACCATTTACGGCTGACGCGTTTTGGTTCTCATTCCGATACTCATATATGTACGGTGAGTATATTCTTTTCAAAAGCGGAAGTCAAATAATCCAGGCGTAGAGCCCTATTGGGGTATCCCTGTGGAAAGCGTGTGGATACAGTGGGGATATTATGCGGTTTTTAAGCCATTTTTGGCTTATTTGGTCAGGTATTCCGGAGCTTCTTCCAGGTCTTCGGGATCGGTAATTTCAAACCACCGATCTGTCTCGATCGCATAAAAAGGAATCCGCAGTGTCTCTGCCGCTGCAATTGCTGTCTGTGGCAGGCCAAATTCGTTGCTCCCCGCTGCTTTTGGCACCATCGGCACGTCGAAAATCCGCGTATCGAATACGAAACAGTTCGTGTTCAAGAGTCCCGGTATATCACCATGATGACCCTCAGTGATGCGCACGATTTTCCCATCCTTCGTTTCAACTTTTCCTTTCGATTTTATTTTGTTGCGATGCTGCACGAGGACTGCCCAGCCGTCTACAGCAATGCATCGCTCGATATCGTCACGCGCATAGAGATCATCTGACATGATCACGAGAAACCGATCTTTCAAGATACTCTTCGCGCGCGAAAGCGCACCTGCAGTTCCATCGAGCGTGTCTTGCTCAACGTAGAGAATGCGCTTGCCTTTGTATTCACCACCGAAACGCTCCTGGATTTTACTTCCCAAGTAGCCGACGATGATGATCACCTCATCGATCACCGCGGGAAGCGCATCGAGCTCGTGCTGTATGAGTGGCTTGCCCGCGACTTCGAGCAGCGCCTTCGGCGTAGAATCGGTGAGTTCTTTCATCCGCGTGCCGCGGCCTGCTGCGAGAATAACTGCCTGCATATTTCTTAGACGTTCTTGTTGACCTTTCCCTTCCACTCGCCGATCGGATATTTTTGTTCGTTCTTTGCGATTTTATTTTTTACAGCTTCTGTGATATCGGTGCCTGTGTCGTTTGCAAGATGAAACGAGTAGATAAAGACGTCAGCGAGCTCTTCTGTAAATCGCTCCCTCCATACGGAATCATTCTTTATTTTTTCAGCAACAGCTTCTTTATCTTTCCAGAGAAAACACTCCAGTAATTCAGCAGCCTCGATAGAGAGCGCTTCCGCGAGATTCTTCGGATCATTGTACTGTTTCCAATCGCGTGCGTCGCGAAAATCTTCCACCATCTTTTTCAATTCCGCCACGTGTGTCTCGCTATCGCGCATAGCGAGATTCTATCAAGCCGCACACAAAAGACGAATCCGCCCTGAGCTTGTCGAAGGGCGGATTCGTAAATTCTTCGGGTCGAAATCCCGACGCTCCGGTCGAGACCCCGACATTTCGTCGGGGCTTAGTCGCGATGATGCGTGATCTCCGAGCGCACACGTTCGATCGTTCGGGCTGCAGCATCTTTGCCGCCTAGGCCAAACGCAAGACCGAATGCGAGCGAAGCCGACACCACGATCCCCGTGAAGAGAGTCTGCACGAACTCGGTTGCGACACCGAGCTGGTTGAGCGCGGCGAGAATCGCCGTGACCCAAATCGCCCACTTGGCGACTGCGCCTGCGAGGTTGGCACCGTGTGCGCCTGCGGCGCGAGCAGAACCCGCAACCAGGCCTCGTACCACTTCCGCGACGATAGCGCCGAGGATGAGGATGAGGGCCGCGACGATCACCTGTGGAAGGTACATGAGTACCACCGTCTGAAGGAAGATCGTGACACGCGTGAGCCCGAGGATATCGAGGGCCGCGACCAAGAAGACCAAGATCACGAACCATTTCACGAGTGTGCCGAGGAAGCGACCGACATCCAGGCTCATGCCCGCGTCTCTCGCGACCTCGTTCATGCCCGCAGCCTTGAGAGCATCGTCAATCCTGAGGATTCTGACGACCTCTACGATGACGCGATAGAGGATCACGCCTACGATCCAGCCGATCACGAAGACGACGACCGCGGCGAGAATCGCCGGGAGGTATTGTGCCACCGTGTACCAGAGATCGTAGAACGAACCCTGCACTGCGCCCGCTGATTGAGTAACAATCATATGAGTTTTAACTCTATTAAAGTAATTAAAGTACGGTTTCGACCCCGTATATGTTCATGATACCAACCACTTTTCCCTTATTTTCGAACCTTTTAGCCGTATGTGGATACCCCTCTTGTTAGGGGTCTGTCCATAGAATGGCTTACTTGAGCCAAGATATTAGAGAAGTCTCGTGCGATCGAGGAGTACCAGATGCGGAAAATCGAGCGTATCGCGTATGAGCCTGTCCTGGATCGTCAGGCGATAGCGGAATTCTGGGGTTGAAAATGCGGCATAACGGATCTCGCGGCCGAAGGCGGGTTCGAGTCGCTTGATCGCAGCCTCGAGACGACGCTCATTTAATGTATCCGATGCAACGACAAGATCTGCCGGACGAGAGTCATCCCCCATAAAGGTACCCGAGAGGATTATGGCCGAAACTTTGCCGCTTTTCTTGAGTGCCCCCACGATGTTGTCATAGCGCACTGGAGAAACCTCGTGGACAAAGGCGGTAACCGCGCGTAGGTGCCTGAAATCGGCATTCACCGCCCATGCCGGAATTTTATTTTGGCCGCGAACGACGCGCTTGCTCTTCGGCAGTGTAATCGTAATCGAGCGCGATCGCTTGAGAATACCGATCTTTTCAAGCCCTCGAATCTCTTTTTTTGTGACAGGTAGCGAGACCCCCGAGCGTCGAGCGGCGTTCACGAGCGTGATGACTTCGTTTGGATTGAGAACAAACACGCGGAGAACCTGAGCCCTTGCTTTGTTACCGAGAATCTCACCCAGAAAGTCTCCTTTCATGAGTTCATAGTAGCACGCAGCAAAGGGCCCTGTGGATATCGACAGGGGCTATGATCTGACAACCGCATCTACAAATCTCGCGACTCGGTAGATTTCTTTCACATCGTGCACGCGCACGATGTCCGCACCTTTTTCGATACAGAGTGTCGTCGCAGCGATCGTACCTTCGAGACGTTCGTGCGGAGGTAGGTTGAGTGTGTACCCCACAAATGATTTGCGCGATGGCCCGACGAGGATCGGATATCGAAGCGATTTCAATTCCACGAATCTACGGATGAGCTCAAGATTTTGCTCGACCGTTTTTCCAAATCCGATACCCGGATCGACGACGATGTTTTCACGAACGACTCCGGCGGCAAGGGCGGCGTCTATCGATTGGCGTAATTCTTTTTTGATGTCTTCCATCATGAGATCTCCGTACTCCATGCCGACATAGCGCCCGCCGAGCTGCTCTGATTGCTCGGCATTTCTCGGCTGACTGCGGTTGTGCATTAAAATAATTGGGACTTGTTTCTCAGCGGCAACTTTCAAAATATCTGGATCCATTCTTCCGCCCCATACATCGTTGATGATCCCTGCTCCCGATTCAATCGCGCGTCTTGCGACTTCTGATTTGTATGTATCAATTGAAATCGGAATCCGGACGCGCTTTGCGAGTGCGTGAACGACCGGGATCACCCGATCGAGTTCTTTCTCGAGCGGAAGTGGCGTGGATCCTGGGCGTGTCGATTCTCCGCCCACGTCGAGCATGTCCGCTCCACCGGTTTCCATCTGTACCCCCCGCTCAATTGCAGCCGCAGCATCCGTAAGGCCGTCCCCAGAAAAAGAATCCGGAGTCACATTCACGATGCCCATTACATACGTCTTCTTTCCCCAATCAAATGTCATAGCCGCTCTTCGGAGAGCCATGCGAGCGAAGAATAGTCGCCGAGCCGACCTTCGAGCTCGGCAACGACTACGTTGAACGTTGGATGTACCGCGAGTGGCGCGATATCAGAAAGTGGCGCAAGAACAAAGGCACGCTCGTGCATGCGTGGATGCGGAATCGTGAGTTCGTCACTCTCGTGCACGAGGTCGTCGTAGAGGAGGATGTCGATGTCGATCGGTCGCGGCTGATTGTGGGTATTGCGACTGCGGCCAAGTGCTTGTTCAAGATTTTTCAGATAGCTGAGGAGCATCTGTGGCGCATAGTCAGTGGTCGCTCGCAGTGCGAGATTGAAGTAGCGTGGCTGCGGCTCGCTCACGCCGTGCGGTTCGCTCTCGTAGATTGGTGATACTTCGCGCACCAGTACATTGGGGGAGAGCATGCGAATCGCATCGCTCAAATGCTCGCGCCGATTTCCCACATTGGATCCGAGTCCGAGGTAAATGACCGCCACGAAGCTATCGTAGCTCGCTCTCAAAAGAAAACAACGGCACTCTGGCCGCTGCTTTCTTCGGATCGGAAAAGTTACTTCAAGGTAACCTTTCCACCAGCCGTCGTCGCTTCACTCCTCCATGAGAACCCTCGGTTCTCATCGGCCTCCGGCCTGCTCTCCGACGCGGGGAACTCCCGTTCCCCGACCCCTTCCCAAGCAGATCGGAAAAGTTACTTCAAGGTAACTTTGCCGCCTGCTTCCTCTATCTTCTTCTTCCACGCTTCGGCGTCTTCTTTCTTTACACCCTGCTTCATCATCGCCGGTGCACCCTCCACCATCGCCTTGGATTCGGCGAGGCCGAGACCGAGCACTTCCTTTACGGCCTTGATGACTGCGATTTTCTGATCGCCCATCGCCGTGAGTTCCACATCGAATTCGCTCTTTTCCTCTGCTGCAGGACCCGCAGCAGGTCCTGCGACGGCAACCGCCGCTGCCGAGACTTCCCACTTCTCTTCGATCGCTTTGACGAGCGTGTTGAGTTCGAGCACCGTCATTTTCTCCACGGCCTCAATGATTTGATCTTGATTCATACGAATAGTTTAGTAGTTAGTAGAACGTAGTAAGTAGTACATGCGAAGTACACCTACTGCTTCACTTCCGCGACTTTACTGAGCACGACAGCAAATCGCTGGCGTGGTGAGTTCACAAGCTGCGCAAACATTGTGCGGAGCGTTTCCATCGGAGGCACCATTGCAATTTCTCGCATGTGCGCCTGGCCAATGAGTTTTCCTTCGAAAATACCACCGAGGATCGCGATGCGGTCCGTGAGTTTCTTTCCGAATTCGTGTATCAGTCGCGCAGGGGCCGTTATATCTTCGCCACCGCTCTGGCTAGGTAGGCCATATGCAATAGCGACTTCCCCATCGAGCGTTACATCCGCGCTCTTGTGGCCGAGATTCTCGAGCGCTCGGCGGATGAGCGTCTTCTTGGCAACGACGTAGGACACATTGCCCGCGCGAAGGGCGCGGCGCATCGCCGTCTCTTCTGCAACATTCACTTTGTTGAAATGAACGAATACGCTCGACGCCGCATTCTTGAATGCACCTTCGAGTTTCTGCACGATTTCTGCTTTCTCTGTTTTTGTTTTTGCCATCTTAGAGATACTTAGCGAATAACATGAGCTTAGTAGCTCTTAGACCCTGAGCGAAGTCGAAGGGTCTTCCAAGGCGGAGTGCTCGACCTCGGCAGGCGCTTTCGCTTGAAGACCGTTTGGTCACCCGCTTTCTCTGGCCTTGTGCGCCGAATAGTATCGCAGTTGAGCCATCCCTGGAATATTGACTAGATGCCTCATATGTGCTATTATTATACGAGGGAGGGCGTCT
>JACRFJ010000015.1 GCA_016217935.1 Candidatus Kaiserbacteria bacterium | reverse complement strand
GTATCGAGTAGGACGCGATGGAATGATCTTTTTTCCACAACGCGATTGCAAACAGGACGACTTGCGGATACAGAAAAACACGCTGCCACCAGCACAGTACGCATGGCGGTATCCCGAGTACATCGGAATAGAAAAGCGTGACGGCACTCGCGATCAGGGACACACCAAGACCTATCCAGAGCCCCCACGCAGCTATCGGGTTTAACACGCTCTCGACTCGCATGAAATATGCAACGAGCAAGCCCAGCGTAGTGAGCTCCAGCGCGACCGTGCCGAATGCCGCGATTTGATTGGCTTGTTCGAGCCCGAGCATGCTTCTTATTGCGTAAGCGGACAACCGCTCGCGGAGGAAAGCTCCTGCAAAGTATGCTCTCCCGTCAAAATCTTCCCATCAGGAAACACCCACGTCGGATAGCTCGAAATACCCTTGTCCTTGCACGCTTGGACCTGGCCTTGCCCATCGGGGGTCGAACATTCGAAATACGGCAAGAGTCGTGCGGAGTTGCCGAACATGCGCTTGGTATTCTGACAATGTGGGCACCAGAATGCGCCGTAGAAAATCACGCCTTTATCGGTGAGACATTGTGCAAGGCTATCGTACTGCCCAGGCTTGGCCTTGATAAGGAAGCTCGCGCCCACTCCAATCACAATGAGTGCAATCAGAACAAGCCAGAAAATAAGAACGCTGTTTTTCATGACGAGAGTATAGCAGAAAAAATCTTGGCCCGCCCCGGCAACCGGGGCGGGCCTCAACGAGTGCAGACCGGACTGTCAGCCGGCCCTGCGGCGAGCCTCCGCCTCAGCCTTCTGGCGACGTGCCTCGTCGAAGTACTGCTTATGAGGGCTTAGAACGAGATCCAACAAAACCAAAGAACTGAAAAGTTGATCCCTGTTCTGCTCTCGCGCTCGTTTGACCGCATCGTTGTCTGGGTGCGGATACTGGCGATGGTAATCTTCCCAATCAATGATGTGCCGTGCTTCCGCGACTAGGAGTTCATGCGCGATTCTCCGGAGCTCCGACTTAGGAGTTTCCCCGTTAGTCAACTTCACCCGTAGACCTCCTTCACGACTAAAAACTCCAAATGCGTTCTCGAAACCAGTCGAATTGGGAAAGAGTTCCTCAGGTTGATACTTGAAGAAAATTGCCATTCCCGTGATCAGCGCCATGCACGCATACATGACGATTCCCGAAAACCGAGTCGAAGCGCCGAGATACGGTGCAAAAGTTGCGAGCATGAGCACAATGAACGCCCCCGCAACTGTGTAATGCAGTATGTTCCTCCGTCTGCTGCATCGACATAACACGTCGACCGGATCGTGGCCAGTTCGATTGCGCCACGAGTCACGAATGACAGTTGGAATCCTGTTGTCATCCGCAAGACGAAGAATCGCACTTGAGTCAAGGTTCGACATCTGGAATCCTCCAGATCCCTGTACGGCCTCTGTGGCCAAGTAGTGAGGGGTGTCGGTACCCCATTCTCGTGCGGGGTCTGTACCGCAACGACAATACATCACCACTCTTTCTCCCAAGGGGAAGAGACTTTGATCTTCGCTATTTGCATCTACTTCGTCAAGCGCGATGTTTTGTGGCTCCGCATTTGCAACCAACTGGCTTGATAAATTCGTCAAAGTATTCATCTCCGTAATCAATCGCGAATTCTTCGCCTTTTGTAATGTTTCGTATTGCATAAATCTTGATACGACCACCTTCTATCTCCGCCTCGACATTCGGCTCGCACGCGTGGTTGATCCATCGCGCTGTGTTTGACGATGGTTCGCCGTCGATTGTCCATCGACTGTTGATTTCGAAGAGATACCGAGACGAGAGGGTGTCCGCTACTTTGGTAGCGATTTTAATTCCGGTGTAGTCCAGCAGGTATTCTCTTTTTTTGAAATCACGTGCTGCGAAAAGTCCCTTGCCGGTGCCTAGTCCGGAATCTTTTACGAGGAAATTTCCCATTGTTTCTCCCATGGCAGAGGAGTATACCAAACTCGACGCATCTTGATCCGCGCTCTATACTATGCTCCATGGCAAAACGCGAGAAGCTCTCGACGGAATCATACAAAGGTGTGCGTGATTTCTATCCAGAAGATCAATTCGTGCAGCGGTACATGTTTGAACACATGGAACGCGTATGCGAACTATTCGGCTACGAGGAATACAACGCGTCAGTTCTCGAACCCGCAGAACTCTACCGATTAAAAACATCCGATGAAATTGTAAACGAGCAGACCTACACATTTACGGATCGAGGTGAACGCGAAGTGACGCTCCGTCCAGAAATGACACCGACGTTTGCTCGCATGATCGCGGCGAAGCAGCGCGATATCCCGCTTCCCGCTCGTTGGTACACGATCGCCAACATGTTTCGCTACGAACGCCCGCAGCGCGGGCGTCTCCGTGAGCACTGGCAGCTCAATGCCGATATCGTCGGAGCGAGCGGGATCGAGGCTGATGCGGAAATTATTGCGATCGCCTATTCGATCATGCGCTCTCTCGGTGCCGAAGAGCGAGATTTCGAGATCAGAGTTTCGGATCGGAGAATTCTCGATTCGATTTATAAATCAGTCGGCATCGCGGAGGAATACGCGGCCAATGTGACGCGCCTACTCGATCGTCGAGCAAAAATCGATGATTTTGAGAAAGAACTTACGAAGCTGATCGCGCACGAAGAAAAATCAGTGAAACTTATCGAAGAGATCGAGAAGATCACATCGACCGCGTACCTCGAAGATCTTCGGAAAGAACTTGAGCACATGGGTATTCGCAATATGGTGGTAGATACCAAGATCACTCGCGGGTTTGACTACTACACGGGAATGGTATTCGAGGTGTACGATCTGCATGAGGACAATCGCCGCTCCGTCGCGGGAGGTGGTCGCTACGACAACCTGCTTTCCCTCTTCGGGGGCGAGCCGATTCCGACGGTTGGATTTGCCATGGGTGATGCTACAGCGCGTGAATTTCTCGAACTGCACAATCTGATGCCAACGTATGCGCCCGCAACCGAGCTCATGCTCTGTATTGTGGAGCCTGAAGCAACCTCGCACGCAATGCGGCTCGCGCAGGATCTGCGCCGCGAAGACGTGACGGTGGCCGTGAATTTCTCGGGAAAACGGATCGGCGATCAGATACGCCAAGCGGACAAGATGAAGGTGCCTTTTGTAATTGCAATCGGAGCAAAGGAACGTGATTCGGGTCGCTACACGGTCAAAAATCTCGCGAGTGGTCAGGAAATTACACTTCCCGCTGATAGAATCGCAGAGCATCTCTTTTCTTCACTCGGATAACGAGTGAGCGTGATATACTCGCTCTCGATGCGAGTTGTTACGTTCGATATCGAAACAGCAAATTGGATGGACGAGACTGGTTCGTCGGATGTGCGGGATCTCAAAATCGCGATCGTCTGTATACATGATTCCGAAACCGACTCGTATTCAAGCTATTTGGAATCCGAACTATCTGGCCTCTGGCCAATTCTCGAACGTACCGATATGCTCGTGGGTTACAATTCGGACCATTTCGATATACCACTCCTCAATAAATATTACCCGGGTGATCTTACGAAGATTAAAAGCCTTGATTTAATGAAAGAAGTATATGAAGTACTCGGGCGAAGGCTGAAGCTCGATGCAATTGCGGAAGGAACGCTTGGAGAGAAGAAAATTGGGAGCGGTATGCAATCCCTTCGGTGGTGGCGCGCGGGAGAAGTTGAGAAAGTCCGTGAGTATTGCTTGAAAGACGTTGAGATTACAAAACGGATTTTCGATCACGCTCTCGAAAAAGGCCATATCAAATACAAGGAATTGGGTTCCGTACGCGAAGTAAAACTCGACACGTCGAAATGGATGGCTCCTTCGAGCGGTGCAATGACGTTTTCGATGGGCTTCTAGTCTTAACTTCCCATCCCGGTTCCGTTACTAATATTGCTTCGTCTTTTGTGCCGAGGACCTAGGTTTTGGGAAACCCACGGTTTTCCCATTCCTTCCTCCGCGGAAAACTACCGTTTCCCGACCCCTTCCCAATCCCGCCCCCAATTACAAATTTCTTTTGTGCTTGGGGCCGGGATCGAACCGGCGACCCTTCGCTCTTCAGGCGAATGCTCTACCAACTGAGCTACCCAAGCGTTTACAGGAACATAGTAGTATATTCGTGTATTACAATCCACCGATCGGAAGGTTGCTCCGACTCACTGACCACAATCCATCACGGTCGTGACACTTTGTGGCAAGCAGCATTCAAGCACAGTTGCGAAGAATCCTTTTCGACTCAATCGCCTCATTTCAAAGCCTAAAACTGTTTTTTAAATGCCTCCCACGCATTTTGAAACTCATTGAATTGCACTTGTGCCCGCGCGCCGGTGCCCTGAATTTGTTGATACGTGTGCATCATCTCCTGCATGATCGGTGCGAGGTATGCGAAATAGATCCACACTGGTACGCCGAGCGCAGCCATGTAGATGAGCATTTTCACGATGCCACCCCAAAAAGCTCTCCGACGCATACCATGCAACATTCGATTGTTCTCTCGCTCGAGTCGATAAATCTCTTCGAGCCTTTGCTTGTCCGGATCCATATGAGAATTCTAGCGTTGTCTTAGTTGCTTCTGATGCTTGCGATCACATCGTCATTCCCTGTGGCCACGATTGTTCGAGGTATTGTTGGGGCAATCGCGATAATATACACCTTTGCCTCAGGATAACTTGGTGTTACTTTGTAGGTCACGATGCGTGCTTGATTCCCGTTTATCGTTACATCTTCAGTTCGAATAACTTGTGGATTGTAATATTCTCGGTATGAACCAATGAAAGCATCTTGCGCCGCATCAATCGTCCCACGGTATGTGAGTATCTCTGTTTCTTGTGCGTACCCACCCCCGCTTGTGACAAGAGCTGACGGGCGCAGCCCACTCTCTGCCGGAAATTCTGTTGTGGAGCTTGTGCGCGCTTCTAATGTCCGTGCATTGTAGGTAAAGTTGTATCCGTCGGTTGGATGCGTAAACAATGAAAGTGATGAATCGCCCTCCACACTGACAGATGCCGACGTACGAGCAATATGCCCACCACGATCTCGCACCCCAAGACTGATTGTATATGTTCCCGGAACACTGTACGTGTGCCAGGCTGGTGCCGGCCCTACAAAGGAATTACTGTCGGCTGCGAGTGGGATGTGATCAAAAAGCGCCGCGGACTTCGATTCATCTCCCCATCGAATGTCTTTTACAAGGGGGCTTTCAGGATTGGCTGCATCGGAGGCATCAATTGTCCACGTACCCGCTTCTCCCACATGTAACGTCGTCGAGCCGGTGAAGGAGCGGATGATCGGCAATTGTTCCTTGGTCAGATCAGTTGCAATTTTCTGCGTCATGACTTCCTGCGTAGTCTGCTGTACTTGATCAGGCGTCATCGGCGAAAGTTCGGGGCTTGCGGAAGCGAATCCAAAAAAGGAAAGTGCAGCCTGAAAGAGCCCGACGAGGAAAGCTAGCGCTGCATTCATGCCTCAATAATACTACGATTTTAATGCCTTCGGCAGGAATCGAACCCACATCTTTCCCTTAGGACGGGACTGCTCTATCCATTGAGCTACGAAGGCGAGAATCCTACTGTAGCATCGAGTCTGAGAGAAATTAAATCTTGAGAATTTTGCGGAGGCGCTCTTCGTCGTAGCCAACGATGATTTCTTTGTCGACCAAAATGACAGGGACACCCATCTGCCCGCTCTTTTCGATCATTTCTTTGCGCTTATCGAGATCGGTCGCGACATTGTAATCGGTAAATGCGACCTTGTTCTCGGTAAAGAAATCTTTCGCCGCGTGGCAAAAATGGCACGTCGGTGTCGAGTAAATAGTGATCTGTGATGTTGCCATACGGTTTTCTTAAATAATTTTGATAACTATATCATGCCTCTTCGCGAGCTGTCTTCAGTGCTTGTGCCCACCAGAGAAGTTGATCGAGCATGGTCTGAGCTCCACGCTCGAATTGATCAAGTGCACCGGGCTGTATGTCCCCCTTTTCATCCTGTAGTGTCCAGTGCGCAAACACGTTGACTGCCTGGCGAACCGTTGCCATCTGCAACTCCACCGCAATCATGCGGAGATGTTCGATCGCACGAGCACCTCCGACGGTACCATAGCCCACAAACGCTGCCGGCTTTTTGTTCCATTCGGGATAGACCCAGTCAACGGCGTTTTTGAGAACTCCCGGGATGCTTCGATCGTATTCTGGTGTTACGAAGATGTATGCATCTGCCTCTTTGATCTTCTCGGTCCATTGCGCGACCACTTCATTGGTGTATGGCTTTTTCTTTGAACTCGGAGTCTCTTTCTGATCAAAAAAAGGCAAGGGATATTCACGAAGATCGAGCACTTCGTAGGTACATGTGGTATTTTTCTGTACCTGCTTCTCCACCCAGGGCCCGATTTTCTCGCTGAAACGACCATCACGTATGCTACCCAGAATTATTTTGATATGGAGCTTCTTGCTCATGGGTACATTGTACCCGATCACTTTACTTTGTAAAGTGGATAACTCCATGGTATCGTGGCCTCATGGCACTTCGGACGGCAACGCAGCGGCGCGAACTCTGTCGAGACTGCCCCATCGCCCGCGTCGCAGATGCGCTTGGTGATCCGTGCTCACTTCTCATCATTCGCGACCTCATCGATGAGCCGCGGCGCTTCAGCGAGCTCGAAGAGTCGCTCGGCATGAGTACACGCACGCTCACGCTCACGCTTCGCAGGTTGCAAAAACAAGGCATTGTTTCGCGACATGAGCGAAAGACACTCCCCCTCTATGTGCAGTACCGCATTACACGCAAAGGTGCCGCATTTGGTGCAGTCGTCGACGCCATGCGCTCCTATGGCAAAAAGTATCTCTGAAGAAGTTCATTCTTTTGAGAATTGCAATAAGCGGCGAGCGCTGGGTTGCACATTCCTCGATGGTGTATCTATACAACCACGCTCGAACCTATTTTAGCAAAAATCTCTGACTTTGACGAACGCCTCCGCGCCCCGCCGCAAAGCGGCGGCTACGCCTCAAGCAAAATTTTCTTTACGATTCTTTTTTTGCGCGCGCCACCAATTTTCTTCTAAAAGGAAAAGAAAATTTTGCTTTCGGCGTTCTGCTCTGAACGAGCAGGCGGAGGCGTGCTGATGTTTGCGCTCGGGCGCGGCGGAATCCCCCCCACACCCCCTTCCGCCGCGCCCTCGCTTGGGCTGGCGAATTTTTT
>JACRFJ010000002.1 GCA_016217935.1 Candidatus Kaiserbacteria bacterium | reverse complement strand
GTCAAACCCAATAGCGGCAGCCAGGGCACCGATGTCTCGCTTGTGAATACGAAACAAGAATTCTACACCACACTCAAAAAGATCTTCAAGCACGACCGCATCGCACTCGTGCAGCGATATGTCTCTGGCCGAGACTACCGCATCGTGGTACTCGACAAACAAGTGATTTCCGCATACGAACGCATTCCCCTCTCCGTGATTGGAGACGGTCGTGCAACGATCTTGCAACTTCTCAAGCGCAAACAAAAAGAATTCTCCTCTTCAAATCGCGACACTCTCCTCAAACCCAACGATCCACGGATCGCGCAAAAATTGAGGAGACAAAGATTGTCGCTCCGCTCCGTACCGTCTAAGGGAGTGTGTGTGTACCTGCTCGACAACGCCAATCTCTCCTCAGGGGGCGATGCGGTTGATGTGACCGAATCGATGCACCAATCGTTTAAAAAGCTTGCAATAGATTTCACGCGTGACATGGGGCTTCGCATGTCGGGCGTCGATCTCATGGTGCAAGGCGACATACGAGAAAAAGCGAAGAAATATTGGATACTCGAGATCAATGCGGCGCCCGGCCTCGACCACTACGCGAGTAGCGGAAAGGAACAAGAAAAGATAGTCGAAAATCTCTACTTCAAAGTCCTCAAAAGCCTCTCTCGCTAGTATTCTTTGAATATCTCTTCATACATTAACTTTGCGCGACCGCGTAGAGTTAGCGTATGTGTTAAACTCGCTCCAGATTGATCCAGCGGTACTTTATATCCTTCCACTCACGTGCTTCTTCGAAAGTTTTCTTTATGAATCCCTTTTCGTATTCAGGAAAAAACGAATCCGCCTCTTTTTCGTCATCGATCAGTGTGAGGTAGAGCTTGTCTACCTGCGGCAGCACTTGCCGGTAGATTTCCGCCCCACCGCCAATGTGGATCTCTTCCGAGTCCAGCGTTTTTGCTTTTTCAATTGCCTCCTCGAGCGACGACGCAACAATAACGCCTTCATAACGACTTCGGAAGTCGTTATTTCGTGTAACGACGATATTCGCGCGTTCCGGGAGCGGGCCGCCAATGTAGCCGACGATCGATTCAAACGTTTTACGTCCCATGATGACGGGATGTCCGCGCGTCAATTCTTTGAATCGTTTTAAGTCATCGGGAATGTGCCAGAGAAGTTTGCCTTTGTAGCCCAGCTCGCGGTTCTTACCGATGGCTACCACGATACAAATCCGCGGCTTTTTCATATCAGAGACAATATCATGCAAAAAATGAGGCGGCCCGAAGACCGCCGTACGCACGACTCACTGAGGCCGATCAACAGCCAACGTCGCCTGCCGAGGCAAGCCCCTGGAGTGAATCGGTGAGCTCGGTAACGAACGCCGCCTCTCCCACCTCCTCCGCGCGGCCGAGGAATGCGCTGCGGGCTTCGGTGCCGAGTTCCAGGACATGCGGAAGCGCTGCGCGGAGCTCGTTGATCCCGAGCGTGGCGAACTGCGCCATATAGTCGACTGGCTCGGGGCTGGGCACTAGTGTGAGGTTCGCGGTCATATCCGTTATCCTTTATCCTTCGGGTTGTGAGCACCCTCGCTCCTGCCACAACTCTAGCAACAGATTCACAGAAAGGTCAAGCGACGCCTGCGGCCGCAAGATATAATGACCACCCATGCAAAAGTACGAGGTAGAAATCAAATCCCTGCTCGGTTCAGCAGAGCGTGCGGCCGAAGTACGAGCAGCGATGCAAAAAATGGACCCTTCGTGTGCGATGCATTCCAAAAATAAACAGTTGAATCACTATTTTGAGAGTGGCACTCTCGCCTCACTCGCAGAAAAAACAAAAGGACATTTCTCCACAGATGCACAGGCAAAGCTCGAAGACTTTGCGACTCGCGCACAAGAATATTCTGTTCGGACACGTGATAAAGACGGAATCGTGTTTCTCGTTGTGAAGGCATCTGTCGGCGACGACTCAAGTGCCAATGGCGTCTCTCGCATGGAATTCGAAGAAAAGATCGATATATCTCTCGATGCGCTCGATCAGCTCGTCCTCTCTGCCGGCTTCGCATACCAAGCCAAATGGTCGCGCGAGCGTGAAGAATATGTGTGCCTCGGTACCAATGTCACACTCGACAAAAACGCCGGATACGGGTGGCTTGCCGAATTCGAGCGCGTGGTCGACGACCAATCCAAGGTCAAAGATGCAGAGCATGATCTCCGCAATTTTATGGCCGAACTAGGTGTGGAAGAACTCCCGCAAGGTCGCCTCGGTCGTATGTTCGATTATTACAATACGCACTGGCCCGACTACTATGGCACCGATAGAATCTTTACCGTTGAATGATATGCTCTACATACCCCGCTTCAAGTACCTCCTACTTTCTACTCACTACTAACTATCATTATGTTCCTCTCCGACGTCGATATCCGCAAAGAAGTAAAGCACGGCCGTATTGTGCTCAAGCCCTTCGACGAGGCGCAGCTCCAACCGGTCTCCTACGACATCCGTCTCGGCAACAAATTTATCCTCAACGACGAGAGCGCGACCAAGATGATCGATCCGGTGAATAAAATCTACGCCAAGACGCGTGAAGTAACGATCCGCGACGGCGAAGAGTTTATCTTGCATCCCGGCATCTCGGTCCTCGGTACATCGAAAGAATATTTCGGCTCCAACGACTTCCTCATCCAGATCGGCGGCAAGTCCTCGCTCGCGCGAGTCGGCCTCATGATCCACAACACTGCTGGCATCATCAACCCAGGGCATTTCCTCTCAGTCACCCTCGAACTTTCGAATCAAAATAATGTGCCGATTATTATTCGCCCCGGTATGCCGATCGCGCAGATCACCTTCTCAATGCTCTCTTCCCCTCCTGCACAGCAATACAAAGAAGTGGGACGTTTCGCGAAGGATAATTGGAAACATTTTGCGCAAGAAAAAACAAATGGCCGCGCGAAAAAGCGCCTCACGAGAGCGTAATTGTATGAAGAAGCGTCATCCCGAATACCAATATCTCGATCTTCTGAAGCAAGTTCTCGAGCGGGGTGACGAGCAAGTCGACAAAGGCACAGGGGTAAAAACGTACAGTATTTTTGGTGCGCAGATTCGATTCGATCTCTCCGACGGCTTTCCGCTGCTGACCACAAAACGTGTGTACTGGAAGGGCGTCTTGCATGAACTCTACTGGTTCATGAGCGGACAGAGCAACATTAAGTATCTGGTCGACAACGACGTACACATCTGGGACGACTATCCCTACAAGATCTACAACGAGCGAGTGGAAAAGGGAGAATTTCCTCCGATGACCAAGGATGAATTCATAGCCAAGATCAAAGATGACGCTGCTTTTGCCAAATCACATGGAGAGTTGCCGCACATCTACGGTGAGTCGTGGCGTCGCTGGGTCGCCGACGATGGTCGTGCGGTCGACCAGCTCGGCTGGGTGATCGATGAGCTGCGCAAAGATCCAGATGCCCACAACACGCTCGTCACATCGTGGAATCCGGAATACATGTACTCAATGGCGCGCCCGGGCGAAGGCGCGCGCTTCCCCATCTGTCACAACATGTACCAGGTGAATATTAAGCATGGCAAAGTCTGCCTCCAGCTCTACCAGCGTTCTGCCGATATTTTCCTCGGTGTCCCCTTCAACATTGCGAGCTATGCGCTCCTCACGTGCCTGATCGCCAAAATCCTCGGCCGAGAACCCGGAGAATTCGTGCACACATTCGGCGACTTTCATATGTACGAAAATCACCGCGAGCAGATTAAGGAACAGGTCGCGCGTGACCCGAGACCATTTCCAACAATTTCGTTTACACAAGATTTCAGCTCTCTTGATTCATTCAAGCCTGCGTATGTGCAACTCAATGAGTACGATCCCCACGCGACGATCAAAGCCGAATTGACGGTCGCGGGCGGCTACAACAAGAAATTGCACGGCGCTGCAGCATGAACAGAGCACTTGTCACCGGCGCAGCGAAAGGTCTGGGACTCGCGCTCGTAGATGAATTTGCAAAAAATGGATGGCATGTAATTGCTGCTTGTCACCGTGCTTCGGATTTTCCCGCGCGTTCATACTCCGACATGGTAGAGGTTACCGAGGTAGATCTGCAAGACGATACTTCAATCAATGCACTCGTCTCTTGTGTCGGCGACCGTGCGGTTGATGTACTTGTTAACAATGCGGGTGTATACGATGCAAAGGAAGTTGCGGACGAAGATCAAGAACAAATCGACAACTCGCTTGAGAGAATCAGCGAAATCTTCCAGGTAAATTCAATTGCCCCGAAACTTTTGACTGACCGACTCGCTCCAAACATTGCTCGTTCGGAGAAAAAGCTTGTAGTAACAATTTCTTCGGGAATGGGCACATATGCGAAACTTAAAAATGAGGGCACCGGAGAATTCAGCGCCGCGGCAGACAATGTGTACCACGCAAAACACTGGCCCTATTGCGCGAGCAAGACCGCAGTCAATTACTCCATGCTCGCCTTTGGTATCGAACATCCCGACATCCAGTCTGTACTTATCAACCCGGGGTGGATGCGGACTAATATTGGCGGTCCCGATGCCACACTGTCCCCCGAGCAATCCGCAGCCAGTATTTTCAAGCTGATTACAACACACGAAACGTCTTTGCCAAATGGAAAACTCGTCGACTACAATGGCGATATCATGCAACTCTAAATCTCGTATGGTCTAAGCACTTCACATATTTATCTACGAACCTAAATACTCACTATGGAGGATTACAAACACGTAAAACAACAAGATCCAGAAGTATACGCTGCACTCGAAGGCGAAGAGACACGGGAACGAGATGGGATTGAACTAATTCCGTCTGAGAATTACGTATCTAAGGCGGTGCGGGAGGCAAATAGTTCGATTTTCACTAATAAGTAT
>JACRFJ010000012.1 GCA_016217935.1 Candidatus Kaiserbacteria bacterium | reverse complement strand
CGCCTCTTCGCATTTCTTGAGAATCGTTCCGCGCACGAGACGCAGATTTTCCCATTACTTCGACCGAAAACCGAATAGATATGGCGCAGGCGGTGTTTGGCGGAGGATGTTTCTGGTGCACCGAAGCGCTATTTCAAATGCTCAAAGGAGTCGAGAAAGTCGAATCAGGATACGCAGGAGGTTCGACGGAAAATCCGACATGTGAGAAAGTCTCCATGGGGAATACCGGCCATGCAGAAGTGATTCGAGTTACGTATGATCCAAAGATTATTTCGTACGACGATCTTCTCACCGTCTTTTTCGGGTCACACGATCCGACAACGCCGAATCGGCAGGGTGCGGATGTAGGCGAGCAGTATCGATCTGTTATCTTCCACCAAACACATGAAGAGAAAAGTATCGCCGAAGCGAAGATCAAAGAAATCGATGCGAGTCTCAAGGATGGTACGCGGGTGGTGACACAGCTTTTTCCATTTGAGAAATTCTTTCCTGCCGAGAGTTACCACCAGAATTACTACAAGACCAATACGGGTGCGCCATACTGCCAGCTTGTTATCGAGCCGAAGGTTGAAAAAGTCCGGAAACGTTTTGGAGAACTCGTGCGCTCGGATGTCACGTGATAGAATCTGCAAAGCGTCGGAGTGTAGTGATTAGCTCTGTGACGCCAACCGAGAAAGGAGCGGCCTCGAGCTTCTTTTGCACTAGCGGGCGCCATCACCCGGTGGCGTCCGCGTACATTTTGTATAATCAAAACATGAATCGCAAGGAGTTTGAGAAACTTGTTGCCGAAGGGTATGAGCAACTACCCGGATGGGTCCGGGAAAAAATCAAAAATGTTGCGCTTCTCATCGAAGATGAGCCGTCGAACGAGATTCGAAAGCGCGAAAGTCTCGAAAAAGACGAGACACTGCTCGGTTACTACCACGGTATTCCACTCTCAGCTCGTGGGGAAATGTATGGCGTGGGCATAACGATGCCGGACACCATCACGCTCTACCAGGATCCGATCGAGGAAAGAGCCGAGGAAGCACTAGCGACCTCGGATGAAGTTCATAACGATTTACGAAATCGTTATTTTGAGATTGTTCGCAAGATTGTGGTAGAAACTGTCTGGCATGAGTTCGCCCACCATTTTGGAATGGATGAAGAAGAAGTTCGCATGCGAGAGGTAAAAAGAAATAAAGAGAGGTAAGCGACGTGTGGTATTGACACGGCGTCCATTGTTCATATCCTGCACGTGTGGGTGGGCAAGAGATTTTGCTCTCTCGTGGCCGACCAGGCACCGCCTCAGCGGCCATTCGTACGTTTCTTTTGGGTTCCGTAGTGGATGGCTCAGTATGTGTGCTTAGCCATCCAGACCGGCAGTCTCCTTCGCACGATTGCGATGTGAGGCTGCCGGCTCTCTTTTTGTGATATCCTTTTTTCATGTCAAAACTCTCAGAAGTACTTCGCGAACGTGGGTATGTACACCAATTTTCTTCTCAGAAGCTTGAAGAAATCACCGACGGCAAGAAACGTACCGTCTACCTCGGTATTGATCCAAGCGCCGATTCACTCCACGTGGGAAACCTGGTCGGGTTACTCGTGTTACGCAGGTTCCTCGAAGACGGTCACACAATCATCATTGTGACTGGTGGGGGTACCGGCATGATCGGGGACCCTGGAGGAAAGAGCGAGGAAAGAAATCTCCTTGACGAAGAGACGATCGCACACAATTCTCAGGCTGTCGCGGCGCAGATCCGCAAAGTCTTTGGTAGCACAGATTTTATCGAAGAGAATAACGCGAAATGGTTGAATTCTTTAAATCTCATTGATTTTTTGCGTGAGGTGGGGAAGCATTTCACAGTCAACAACATGATCAAGAAGGATATCGTGCGCGATCGACTCGAAAAAGAATCACCGATCTCGTTTACGGAATTCAGTTACTCGCTTCTCCAGGGATACGACTACTTGCACTTGTACGAAGAATACGACTGCGACGTACAGGTCGGTGGTTCTGATCAATGGAGTAATATCCTTGCGGGTGTCGAATTTATTCGTCGTAAAAAAGAACAGACGGTATACGCGTTTACGTGGCCGCTTGTCATGAACAAGGCATCCGGCAAGAAATTTGGCAAAAGCGAGCAGGGAGCCGTGTGGCTGGATCCAGAAAAGACCTCGGCATTCCAGTTCTACCAATTCTGGCTCAATACTGAGGATGAGAATCTCGAGGAGTATATGCTCAAGATGACGCTGCTTCCAAAAGTTGACATCGCTGCGGCTCTCGAGATGCATACCCGGAATCCGCATCATAGACACGGCCAGCGCCTGATCGCGCGAGAAGTCACGACTCTCGTGCATGGGTCCGACGTTGCCAACCGCACAGAAAAGATTTCAGATATTCTATTTGGAGATGCTGGCCTGGACACGATGAGCGGGGATGAGCTACGTGAATTGCTCGCGGCAGCACCTTCATGCGCAATTCAGCCCGGCACGTCTATTCTCGACGCGCTGGTCCAAACGAAGCTTGCGAGCTCAAAGCGCGAAGCGCGACAGTTTATCGGCGACGGTGCGGTGACGTTGAACGGACAGGCGATTACGAGCGAGAGCGAAACTATAGCCGGAGAGCATTTTAAAAGCGGATTAGCAATTCTCAAGCGTGGAAAACGAAACGTCAGCGTTCTCACGATCGTGTGATACATTCTCATATATGAAAGGAGGCGGATACAACAAGAAAAACAATAGACCTCATTACGATAAACCGCAGTCGCGAACGATGCGGCCAATCAACATGCCCTCGCGTGCCGGACAATTCGGAAAATCTCGACGCTCTCGAGGCAAATAATATTCCCGGAGTGAGTGGTATAGTACCGCTGCATGAAGCGACCACTATCCTTCGCAATTGAACACGAGCTGAGTGATTCCCTTGCGCGAGCAGGCAAGATCGCCACGCCGCACGGAACAATCAAAACACCTGCCTTTATTGCGGTGGCGACAAAAGCGACGGCAAAGGGACTGCAGTCGACTCAGTTGAAAGATCTTGGGGTGCAATCGGTCATTGGGAATGCCTACCATCTCTACTTGACCCCCGGCGAGAAGGTCGTTGAGGCTGCAGGCGGCATCGGGAAGTTTATGGCGTGGGACGCTCCCACCATGACTGATTCGGGAGGTTTTCAAGTATTCTCGCTTGGCGAAGGTCTGGGAAAAAAAGTCTCTAAAATATCGCCCGAAGAAATTCAGCACGATGAAGAAGTTGTCATGATCTACAGCGAGGAGGTGGCAACAGAGCATGGCAAGCTCGCGATCGTTGATGACGAGGGGGTGACATTCACGTCACACCATGATGGCTCGCTTCATCGATTCACACCCGAGCGTTCAATTGAAATACAGCACGCACTTGGAGCCGACATTATCTTTGCATTCGACGAGTGCACATCCCCATCGGCGGATCATGCGTACCAGAAAGAAGCGATGGACCGTACGCATCGCTGGGCGAAACGATCGCTTGCAGCACACCGCAACAATATTGAGAAAAATGCTGCTCAAGGAATCTATGGGATCGTACAGGGTGGGCGATACGAAGACCTGCGCATTGAAAGCTCACGGACACTCGCGAATATGGATTTCGACGGCTATGGGATTGGTGGATCGTTCAGTAAAAGAGATATCTTAGGCGTGCTCGACAAGATCAATAGGGAATTGCCGAAAGAAAAGCCGAGGCATCTCCTCGGTATTGGTGAGCCAGAAGATATATTTGTCGGTGTCGAAGCCGGGATCGATACGTTTGATTGCGTCTTGCCGACGCGCAATGGTCGCAATGGCACAATCTACACCGCGCGCGGAAAGATGAGTATTGAACGCGCAGAATATATCCGCGACCCACTGCCAATCGACACAGAATGCGGCTGCATGGTTTGTAAAACTCACTCGTGCAGTTACATCCATCACCTGTTCCGATCGAAGGAGATGCTCGGACTCGTCCTTGCCTCGATGCACAACATGTATTTCCTTGCGAATCTCACTGAGCGCATCCGTCTCTCTGTGATCGGCGGGTCATTTCAGACCTTCAAAGAGTCATTTCTGGCCACATATCGCAGATAAAAGTCGTGGGCGGGCGCAGGTGTGCGCCCGCCCGCCGTCACTAGTCCATCTCGAAATTCGGTCTGGGGATCGCACCGTCCGTGTTGAATCCAACCGGAGCGCCTCGCGCGAGCTCTCGGGCGATGTCCTCGTCCATGAGATCAGGATCCACATGTACGGCCACGTGACCGTTGTGCCCGTTCCCCTCCTTCTTTTTCTTCTTGTCTTTCTTTCGACGCTTTTTCTTTGCCATTGCAACCTCGTGATTGTGGCTGCGTTTAGCATACTGCCTGGTATACAGCGTGCAATCCATCTTTTTCATGGGTGTGGATTTTGATAGAGTATCCGAATGGCTTTAAAAATCGAATCGACATACAAACCCGCTGGCGACCAACCACAAGCCATACAAGCCCTTGCAAAGGGCCTCGAGGAGGGGAGCCGTCATCAGACGCTCCTTGGCGTGACTGGTTCGGGCAAGACGTATACGGTTGCCAATGTAATCGAAAAGTGGGGAAAACCCACGCTCGTGATCGCGCACAACAAAACGCTCGCAGCACAACTCGCGGCTGAGTATCGAGAGTTTTTCCCCTCTGCGGCGGTGCACTATTTTGTTTCTTACTACGACTTCTATCAGCCGGAAGCCTACATGCCGATTACGGACACGTATATCGAGAAAGAGGCGATGATCAATGAGGACATCGAGCGACTTCGTCACGCCGCGGCGCAAGCACTTCTCACAAGAAAAGATGTGATCATTGTTGCATCGGTCTCATGCATTTATGGCTTGGGAAGTCCGATCGAATACGAACGCTCCGTCGCACGACTCGCAAAAGGCGATCCGATGACGCGCGCTGCTCTCACGAGGCAACTTATTTCTATGTACTATGAGCGTGTTGCGGGGGACCTCTCGCCGGGGACGTTTAGAGCAATCGGCAGTAAGGTCGAGATTATGCCAGCAGCAGAGCGCACCATATACCGACTCGATCTATCGACAGGCACGATTGGGAAAGTGGAAGAAATCGATGCGCTGACTCGCGAGATAATGGGAGAGCGCGAGGTAGCGACCATTTTCCCAGCACGACACTATGTGACGCCCAAAGATGTCGTCGAAGCTGCGCTTGCGGATATTCAATTTGAGCTGGAAGAACAGCTAAGGAAACTGAATGCTGCAGGGAAGATACTTGAGGCAGAGCGGCTCAAGCGCCGAACACGCCAAGATATCGCAATGATTCGAGAGTTTGGGTATTGCAATGGAATCGAGAACTACTCGAGGCATTTTGACCGCCGACAGCCTGGCGAGCCGCCGTACACGCTTCTCGATTACTTCCCGCACACGGCGGATGGGGTGCCGGATTTCCTCACCGTCATCGATGAGTCGCATGTTACGGTGCCGCAAATCGGTGGCATGTACGCGGGTGATCGCGCGCGCAAAAACACGCTCGTCGAACACGGCTTTCGCCTGCCATCTGCCGTGGACAACAGGCCACTGAAATTTAATGAATTCGAAAAACGCATCGGTCCATCGCTCTATACCTCCGCAACACCCGGAAAATACGAGCTCGAACGAAGTGGAGAGCTCGTCGAGATGGTGGTGCGCCCGACGGGCCTCACGGACCCCGAAATTATCGTCCGCCCTGTTGTATCCGGCGAAAAATACGAGGGTCAAGTACGTGATTTTATAGTCGAGGCGGAGAACACGACAAAGCGCAAAGCGAGATCGATGGTGACTGTACTCACCAAGAAAATGGCAGAAGACCTCGCGACATTTCTTGGCGAGAAAAAAATCAAGGTCCGTTACCTGCACAGCGATGTGAAAACGATCGAACGTATCGAGATTCTCACGGAATTTCGGAGAGGAACATTTGATGTGCTCGTAGGCGTGAACCTCCTGCGCGAGGGATTGGATCTACCCGAGGTAGAACTTGTAGGCATTTTGGATGCAGACAAGGAGGGATTTCTGCGATCCGAAACGTCGCTTATCCAAACGATTGGTCGCGCGGCGCGCAATGTGAATGGACGTGTGATTCTCTATGCAGACACGATCACTGGATCAATGGATCGTGCTATCTCGGAGACCGATCGTCGCCGCGCAGTACAGGTCGCGTACAACAAAAAACACGGTATCACCCCGCAGACGATTCAAAAGAAGATCAAGGACATCATGGGTGATATTGAGCGTTCACGTAGCCGCGCGGTTGAGCATCTTGCAGGGGATGATACGAAGGTCTACGGCGACCCGAAAAAAGCAATAGCCGAGAAGCGAAAGCAGATGCATCAAGCGGCCAATGAGCTCGACTTTGAAACTGCAGCTATACTGCGAGACGAGATTCATGCGCTCGAAAAATCCGTCAAAAGCAAGAAATCATAAACTCATGCTGAACATTCAAGAGAATGTGCTCCTTGCTCCGCTAACCACATTTCAAATCGGTGGGACCGTTCGATATTTTGCTGATGTACGCAGCGAGAATGACATCAAAGAAGCCGTTCTGTGGGCGCGGGATCGAGGGGTGCGACTCGTGGTTATCTCAGGTGGTAGCAACCTGCTCGTGCCGGATTCTGGGCTGGATGCGCTTGTGATGCGATTGGTGGGGAATTTGTACAGCATGAGCAAGGGAAAGATAGACGCGTGGTCCGGGACCAATCTCTTTTTCCTCATACGCGCTGCGGGCGTGCTTGGATTTGGCGGGTGGGAAAAGCTTGCCGGCATTCCCGGTACAATCGGTGGCGCGGTGCGAGGAAATGCGGGGGCGTTCGGTCCAGAAATAAAGAACTTCACGACGCATGTGCGTGCGCTCAATGTTGCAACGGGAGAAGTGCGGGAGTTCCAGAATCACGAATGCGATTTTTCCTACAGGCACAGTTTTTTCAAAGATTATCCGGAGTGGGTGATCACACGTGTGCACGTCCGTCTCCAGCAAGTCGGTGCGGCTGAGAGTGCGCGGGCCGCCGAGGAAACCATTGCCGAACGCGAAAAGAGGCATTTGCAGAATGTCCGAGCTGCGGGCTCATACTTTATGAATCCTGTTGCGCCGCCACATATCGTAGAAATGTTTGAAAAAGAAAAAGGAGTGAAATCTCGAGAGAATCGAGTTCCCGCCGGTTGGCTCATTGAGAAAGCTGGTATGAAAGGTGCCTCCGTCGGAGATGCAAAGGCAAGTGATCAGCATCCGAACTACATTGTGAATACCGGTGAGGCGACATCGGATGACGTACTAGAGCTTGCAGAAAATATACGAAGAGCGGTGCGCGAGAAGTTCGGAGTCGAGCTCAGTGAGGAGGCTGCGGTGCTGAGCTAGCCTGGACAGCAGCCTGACGAATTGGCAGAAATCGGGTACGTCTCGAAGGGCGATGCCCAGATCAAGGAAGTGGTGCGAATTGTCGGTCGCGCCTTCGCGTCAGTTGCGGCGTGACGAGTTTCCGGTCGATCCTCAAGGGAGGGGTCGACCGGTCTTTTTTGCTCTGTGCTATACTTCCCCGTACCAACCCCTAGCGCAAAGCGGGGGTCAGAATCGTTTGTATGATCGATAAAAAATACACAGGAGAGGATAAAATCATAATCAAGGGCGCGCGTACGCATAATCTCAAAAACGTGAGCGTGGAAATGCCGCGCAATAAAATGGTCGTTTTCACAGGTCTTTCAGGAAGCGGTAAGTCATCGCTCGCGTTTGACACGATTTTTGCCGAGGGTCAACGCAAGTACGTCGAATCCCTTTCCGCATATGCAAGACAATTCTTGCGCCAAATGCAAAAGCCCGATGTTGATGAAATCGCAGGACTTTCTCCCGCGATCTCGATCGATCAAAAATCGCGCTCAAATAATCCGCGCTCTACGGTGGCGACGATTACGGAAATCTACGACTACCTCCGCGTGCTCTATGCACGCATTGGACATCCGCATTGTCCCATCTGCGGTCGTGAGGTACGTAAACTATCCAACGAAGAAATTCTTGAGATTGTCCTCGAGATTGTCGAGAAATCTGGAGGAGCGAAAACTTCGGGCAAGAAACTGACCAAAGGTGTTTCCGGCGCGAAAGTAAAGATTACAAGCCCGATCGTGGTCGGTCGTAAAGGTGAATACTACCAGCTTCTTTACGATTTACTCAACAAAGGCTACGAGAAAGTGATCGTGGATGGAGAAGAAAAATCGCTTCGCGAGCGCATCGTGCTTGCAAAGAACGATCGACACGATATCGATGTAGTCGTTGATGAACTCTTCCTCTCCGAGTTTATAGATGACCCGAAGGGCACGCATGAGCGCGCAGCAGAGGCAATTGAGAGAGCACTGCATGAATCTGATGGCTTGATCCGAATCATCGATGCCGATGGCACATCGCACATCGCGTCAGCGAAGTTCATGTGCCCCTACGACGGTTTTTCATTTCCGGAAGTCGAACCACGACTTTTTTCCTTCAATTCTCCCTATGGCGCGTGCCCCGAGTGCAAAGGTCTTGGGACGCGCTACCTTTTCAGCGATGAGGTATGCCCGGTATGCAATGGAGCGCGGCTTCGGCCGGAAGCACTCAATGTCTTTCTCGGGCCTGTAAAGCTGCCTGCTCACGGTGAGGGGACAGGTTCCGCAAGCGGAACGAATATAGTCAATCTTTCGTCGCTCTCAATTGAAGCAGCACAAAGATTCTTTGAATCTCTCAAGCTCACGAAGAAAGAGCAGGAGATCTCGAAAGTCGTAATTAAAGAAATCACAAGCCGCCTACAGTTCATGCTCAACGTCGGAATCGAATATCTCACTCTCGATCGCAAGGCGAATACGCTCTCAGGCGGCGAGGCCCAGCGAATCAGGCTCGCCTCTCAGCTTGGCTCGGGACTCGTCGGGGCGCTCTACGTCCTCGATGAACCGACAATCGGTCTGCACCAGCGCGACAATGACAAACTGATCGAAACGCTGAAGCACTTGCGCGATCTCGGTAATACGGTGCTCGTCGTCGAGCACGATGAGGATACGATTTACGCGTCCGATTACATTATCGATCTCGGCCTCGGAGCAGGTACGCACGGTGGAGAGATTGTGGTTTCGGGTTGGCTCGAAGATCTGCTCACGGCAAAGAAAAATGCATCTGGATCGCGCACGCTCGCGTATTTGCGCGAAGAGACTGCGATCGAAATTCCTGAAAAACGCCGGATGGCCGATCGCGGCAAGATCAAGATTCGAGGAGCCTCGAAGTTCAATCTTCAAAATGTGAATGTAGACATTCCGCTCGGAAAACTCGTTGCAGTCACCGGTGTCTCCGGATCCGGGAAATCCACATTTCTCTACGAGATCGTGCATCGTAATTTGCAGGCACGTTTCGATAAGCGCTATCGGACAGCAAAACTCTACAATGTAAAAGAATTCTCTGGCACGGAGTATCTCGGTCGAGCGATCCTTATCGATCAATCTCCAATTGGACGCACCCCTCGATCCAATCCCGCAACATACACGGGAGCGTGGACTCATATTCGTGATCTTTTTGCGATGAGTGAGGAGGCTCGCGCGCGCGGGTGGGGACCGGGACGCTTTTCCTTCAATGTGAAGGGCGGCCGTTGCGAAGCGTGTCAGGGTAACGGACTCGTGGCAGTCGAGATGCACTTCCTACCGACGGTGTACGTGACCTGTGATGTCTGCAACGGCAAGCGATTTATGAAAGAGACGCTGGAAGTCAAATACAAGAAAAAGAGCATTCACGATATTCTCTCGATGACCGTCGAAGAGGCGATGAAGTTTTTCGAGGATATTCCTGCGATTCACGATCGCCTGCAATCTCTCTCGGACGTCGGGCTTGATTATCTCGAACTTGGACAAAGTGCGACGACCCTCTCGGGTGGGGAGGCGCAGCGAGTGAAAATTGCGTCCGAATTGTACAGACCGCACATCACAAAGAGCATCTATTTGCTCGATGAGCCAACAGTCGGATTACACTACGATGATGTCGCAAAGCTGATCGATATTTTGCAGAAACTCGTCGAACGCGGGAATACTGTCATTGTGATCGAACACAATCTCGATGTGCTGAAAAGCGCCGATTATCTCGTTGATATGGGGCCGGAAGGGGGTGAAGGCGGTGGGAAGGTGATAGCAGCCGGGACTCCTGAGGAAGTTGCAAAAACAGACGGTTCGCACACAGGCTACTACCTGAAGCGCGCTCTGAAAAGAACGAAAAAATAGGGAGGCCGGAGTTACCCGGCCGTTTGATTTTCGAGAGCACGCAATCTTTTTATGTGTTCATACTGTCGCCAGAACATACAGCGAAGCGTGTGACCTCTGCGTGTTAAGTAGTAGAGGCACTCGTCGGGCGGAAAGAAGAGCGACCACCGAGGCTCACGCACGCCAGGAAAGATCGATTCTGCGAAATCGTAATACCTCAACTCATCGAGACGCCTCAAACACCCCTGTTCGTATGCGCCCGCTTGCGGGATCGGGAGCATGAGCTCTTTGATGAGACTGAGAGCATCCCGCGCGATTTGAAAGTGTCTGCGTGGCTCTGACTGCCTCATGCTCGCAATGAGGAAAAGGTACAGCGTGTCATCTTGCGACATGGTCCTCGCTCCGCGCTTCGAAAACTGTACCCTTGATCTTCAAATCAAACAAATCGGGCACTCTGCTCTGTGAAGGGGTGATGAAAGAGCTCTGTTGACCACGGAGGGTGCCACTGTACAATCTTCGCGATGATCGACCGGTTCGCGATGCGCTTCGAGATACCGCTTTTGTGGCGCTATCTCTTGCTCGCACTCGCATACGCGGCCGCAGCGGAGCTCTCCTATTTCTTCTACGCGCCTCCCGCGATCTTTCCTGTGAGTGCTGGTATCGCTCTTGCGGGCGTCGTTTTGGGCGGATATCGTCTGGCGCCAGCAATTTTCCTACCGGGGCTTGCGGTGTATTTGATCCATAGTACCCATCCTGCTATTGCCATATCGCTTGCAATGGGCAACACACTCCAGCCGATTGTTGCAGCGTACGTGCTGCGAAAGTTACGATTTGATCCGCTCATGAGAAGCACGCGCGATATTTTCTCGCTCCTCGTTGTGACGATCGGGGCGAGCACCATCGTGCCGACAGTGGTCATGCTCGGCTATCGCGCAGGTGAGTTTTTTGGGGGAAGTCCCCTTGCGATCAGCTGGCCCGCGTATTGGGTCGGACATATGTGGTCACTGCTTATCATTGGACCGTTTATGATTCGATGGATTGCGAAACCCCTTTTTGTACGCACGCTCATGGAGCGTATCGAGACTATCGCGGGTTTCGCACTCTTATTTACGATTGATTATCTCCTCTTTTGGACACCGTATGTTTCGATTCGGGGCATATCCCTCGTGTATCTCATTCTCATACCGTTCTTCTGGATTAGTCTGCGATTTGGGCCGCGATTTGTATCGCTCGCGCTTGTCTCCACGAGTGCGATCGCGCTTTTCGGTGTTGTGTTTGGGCCCCTTGCCGCTGCGACGACGAGCGCTCTTGGAGAGAGCCTCTTTCAGACACAAGTATTTCTCATCGTGATCGCTCTCATTTATTACACGGTTACACTCATTGCGACAGAACGTAGACATGCGGTCGTGGCACTCAGAGAGCAAGTTTCGCGACTCGAAAATGCACTCAGGCATATCAGTGGCGAAGATAGCGCGAAGACAGAGTTTCTCGCACTGCTCGCGCACGAACTTCGCAATCCGCTCGCACCAATCCGCAGCGCGCTCGAGATCCTGAAGTTGAAAGGAATAAAGTCCAGCGAGGCAGGGCAACTGTTTGAAATGATGATTGAACGCGTCATGACGATGGGGAGACTCTTAGATGACCTTCTCGATATGTCGCGTATTTCACGCAAAAAAATGAATCTCCGACTTGAAACAGTCGAACTGAGTTCGCTCATCCGTCGCTCCGTGATGGCAGTGAACGAGCTCGCGATCGAAAAAACGCATACGTGCGAGATCCGAACACCGCAGCAAGCACTCTGCGTACTCGGGGACCCGGTGCGGCTTGAACAGATCTTGGTGAATATTCTCAAGAATGCTGTCAAATATACTGATCCAGGCGGACATATCACTGTCTCGCTTACACAAAAAGGAAAGGCGGGTGTCATTGCTATTCGTGACAACGGTGTCGGTATCGAGTCGCACATGCTAAAGCGAATTTTTGAGCCATTCGTACAGGGCTCGCGCGATACACCACGTGCTGGATCTGGCCTCGGCGTCGGACTTTCGCTCACGAAAATGCTTGTCGAAATGCACAACGGCACAATCGAAGCGAAAAGCGAAGGAAGAGGAAAGGGGAGCGAGTTCATCATTTGTCTCGGTCTCGTCCAAAGAGAGGGAGCGAAAGAGCCAATCCAGAAAATCGCCGAAGCAGCCCAGCCCGCTCTGGTGATACAAAAAGTGCTTGTTGTCGACGACAATGTTCCCGCAGCCGAGGGTATGGCGAAGCTCTTGAAACACAAAGGGTATACGACAGAACTCTCGTTTTCTGGGATGGATGCACTCTCAAAGAGTAAGAGCTTCAATCCAGACGCAATTTTGCTCGATATTGGTCTTCCAGATGTCGAGGGGTACGAAGTTGCGCGTATTCTCCGCTCCGCTGAAGATTTCGATGGCACATTGGTCGCGATGACCGGATATGGCCTGCGGGACGATAAGCAAAAAGCTCGTGACGCTGGGTTTGATCACCACCTGACCAAACCAGTTTCGATCAACGACGTCGAGGCGCTCTTTGCGAAATGAAATCGTATCAATCTTTTGCGTATTCCTGCCACGATCGCGCGGCAGGTGGTGTGTCCCGAAGCTCTGCGAGCGCCATGACGAAGGCTTCGGCAAGCTGCCGATTTGTAATGAGCGGAATATTCATATCGATCGCTTTTCGACGCACCGCAAATCCATCTTCACTTTGTGTGAGCGCACGCGACTGAATATTGATGATGAGATCGAGATTTCTCGACTCGAGGAGCTCGGCCACGTTTGGATGCTTCTTTTCATGGAGTTTGAATACTTTTCTTGTCTGTATACCATGATCGACGAGAAAATCTGCCGTATGCTCGGTTGCATGGAACAAGAATCCCATTTTTTTAAGCATTTCGAGAGCAGGTAACAGCTTGATCTTGTTTTCATCTCCGCCGAGAGAAACAAACACTTCTTTTTTTGGCAGGCGCATGCCCGCTGCGAGCATCGATGTGAGGAGTGCCTCCGCGTACGAATCGCCGAAGCAAGCAACTTCGCCGGTCGACGCCATTTCTACGGAGGTTGTAGGATCGGCTCCCTTGATGCGGCTGTATGAGAATTGTGGTGATTTCACCGCCACAGTATCAAGTTCGAGTGTTTTGTAGTGTCCGGCCACATCGAGGCCGAGCATTCCGCGCACCGCAATATCAATAAAATTGTGACCAGTCACCTTGGACACGAATGGGAAACTACGTGACGCACGTACATTGCACTCGATGACCTGTAAGTGATTCTCTTTTGCGAGAAACTGTATATTGAACGGTCCGGTAATATTGAGCGCCTTGATAATTTTCTTCGTGATCTGTTTGGCGCGCCGTATCGTTTCGATGTAGGTTCGCTGTGCAGGGAGCACGACTGTCGCATCGCCTGAATGCGTACCAGCATTTTCAACGTGCTCTGTGATCGCATGGATCACGAGTGAGCCGTTTTTTCCGACGCCATCGATCTCAATTTCACGCGCGTTCTCGATAAATTTTGATATGACAACTGGATGATCGCTCGAAACGGATGCTGCACGTTTCAAGAATTTAAGGAGTGATTTCTCATCGTATGCGACGCTCATTGCTGCACCCGAGAGTACATACGAGGGACGAACGAGGACAGGGTACCCGAGTGTTTTGGCTGTACGTTTTGCCGAAGGAATAGTGGTGAGCTCTGCCCATCCGGGTTGATCCACGCCTATTGAATCGAGTAGTTTTGAGAACGCATGGCGATCTTCTGCTCGGTCAATATCATGCGGGCTGGTACCGAATACATGCACGTCACGCTGCTGTAATTTTAGTGCCAGATTATTCGGTATCTGACCGCCTGTAGAGACCACTGTCCCTTTTGGTTTCTCAAACTCGACGATATCGAGAACTCGCTCAAGAGAGAGTTCGTCGAAATAGAGACGATCCGACACATCGTAATCCGTTGACACCGTTTCAGGATTCGAGTTGAGCATGATCGTATTGAATCCTTCACGCTTGAATGACTGGAGTGCCTGGACAGAAGACCAGTCGAATTCGACCGACGATCCGATCGCATACGGGCCACCACCGAGGATGAGTGCCTGGTTTTCACCTCGCTTTACGTCATGCTCGCTCGCGTGATAGGTGAGATACAGGTAATTCGTTTCAGCCGGGAATTCACCAGCAAGGGTATCAATCTGTTTTACAAAGGGCGTAATACGGTATTTTTTTCGCATCGCGCGGATATCATCGGCTTTCCTCCCGGTGATTGTCCCAATCTGCACGTCTGAAAACCCATTCTTTTTTGCGGCGACGAGCATCGCTTTTGGTATGCGGGAGCCCCTTTTGCGGAGCGTCCGCTCGATTTCGATAATGTGCTTCATTTTGTAGAGAAACCAGAGATCAATTTTTGAAAGCGCGTGGATTTTCTCGACACTCACATCTTTGCGGAGCGCTTCGGCAATCGCGAAGATGCGGTGCGTGGTGGGTTCCTCGATTTCTTGTAGATATTTCTGGATTCTGAAATTGAGAGAGGCATGCGCAGTAAAGCCATCTGCTCCAATGGAGAGCATACGAAGGGCTTTTTGGAGAACTTCTTCGAACGAACGGCCAATGGCCATCACCTCGCCGACTGATTTCATCTCTGTGCCGATTCGTGTTGTGACATTCTCGAATTTTGACAGATCCCAGCGCGGAATTTTGAGGACGATATAGTCGAGCGCTGGCTCGAAACACGCAGTCGTGCGTTTCGTGATTGAGTTCTTGAGATCAATCAGGCTGTAGCCAAGCGCGAGTTTTGCCGCAACAAATGCGAGCGGATATCCGGTCGCCTTCGAAGCAAGGGCGGATGATCTTGAGAGTCGCGCGTTGACTTCAATCACTCGATAATCGCCAGTTTCAGGGTGTAGTGCGTATTGAATATTACATTCTCCTACGATTCCGAGGTGGCGAATCGTACGGATGGCAATCTCACGCAGCATATGGTACTCCGTATTCGAAAGTGTCTGAGAAGGGGCGACAACGATACTCTCTCCGGTATGAATCCCCATCGGGTCGATGTTCTCCATGTTGCAAACGGTGATGCAGTTATCAGCGGCATCGCGCACGACTTCGTATTCGATCTCCTTCCAACCACCAAGATATTCTTCGACAAGTACCTGCGGCACTGAACGAAATACCTCACGCAGTTTTTCGCGAAGTTCTGCGGGCGTGTGCACAACGCCGGAGCCAAGGCCGCCGAGGGCGAAACCGGATCGGACCATAACAGGGAATCCGATGTGGTGAGCGGCCGCGAGGGCACTTTTTACATCCTTCGTTGCTCTGCTCACGGCACACTTCACATCGATTTCTTTCAGCCGGCGTACGAAAAGATCACGATCCTCAGTGTCGCGAATAGTGGAAACGGGAGTTCCGAGTACGCGAACGTTATATTTTTCTAGTACACCACTCTCATCGAGTGAGAGTCCGAGATTGAGCGCGGTTTGTCCGCCAAAACCGAGTAAAATTGCGTCCGGGCGTTCACGCTCAATGACAGCGGTCGCGTACTCAAGGGTGAGCGGCAGGAAGTAGACGGTATCGGCCAATTTCTCATCGGTTTGCACTGTAGCGATATTGGGATTCATCAAAACGATTTTCACGCCTTCTTCTTTGAATGCCTTGATCGCCTGTGAACCAGAGTAATCAAACTCACCAGCTTGACCAATCTTGAGACCGCCTGATCCGAGGAGAAGAACTTTAGAGATTTTGTGCGGGTTCATACGTACGGTACATTCTTCTTTTGCAATTCGGCAAGAAATTCCTCGAAGATCCATGCGGTATCCGTGGGACCGGGAGAAGCTTCGGGATGAAATTGGACTGATGTCCAGGGTTGCGTTTTGTGCCGTATACCTTCAACGGAGCTGTCATTGCCATTGGTGAACCATATTTCCCAACTCTCCGGAAGTGATTTCGCGTCGACTGCGAATCCGTGATTTTGGGAAGTGATGTAGCATCGATTTGTTCGCGAATCGATGCATGGCTGATTCTGACCACGGTGCCCGTATTTTAGTTTGTATGTTGACCCACCGCCGGCGAGTGCAAGGAGCTGATTTCCGAGGCATACACCAAGAATAGGTTTACTTTCACGCATTGCTTTACGGATGTGCTTGACCGTTGGCGTACACATCTCGGGGTTTCCTGGACCATTCGATAGGACGAGCGCGTCATACTTTTCTTCTGTAAAGTCGTAGTCCCACGGAACGCGGGTCACTGTCGTCTCCGGCCGAGTCAGGGAGCGCACGATGTTTTCCTTCATGCCACAGTCGACCGCAACGATACGAATCGGTCCAGATCCATAAATTGATACTTTCTTTGGGCTGACACGTTCGACAAGGTTTTCTCTATTTGGATCGAGAAACTCACCCTTCTTGCTATGAGAAAGTCTACCGAGCATGACGCCTCGCTCACGCAGGCGCTTCGTGAGCGCACGCGTGTCGACACCTTCAATCGCTGGGATTTTCCAGAACTTTAGCCATGCAGCGAGCGATTGTTTTGCTTCATGGTGTGAATATTCGCGAGAATATTCGGAAACAACAAGCCCCGCAATGTGAATTCGCTCGGATTCAAAGTGGGATGAATCAGGAACTCCGTAGTTACCAATGAGGGGATACGTGCATACGAGGATTTGGCCCGCAAAAGACGGGTCGGTAAGACTCTCGACGTATCCAGTCATCCCGGTTGAAAAAACAACCTCTCCGGGGCAGTCGATGCGTGCCCCGAAACTCGTACCCTCGAACACGGTCCCGTCTTCCAGATACAGTTTCATACGTTAAGAAAAATCCCGCTTTCGGCGGGATGGAAATCAGACAAACCCCGAACCAAAATTCTCAGTTCTTTCTTTAAGTATCCTATGTAGATTCGGGTTAGACGTCTGATCGATGAAAAGGAATAGATCGAGCTGAATTTGTTACGGGGCAAGAAAATAACCCCGAGCGGGGTTTCGGCCCTCTCTCTTTCCTTAAGCCTCATTAGAGTTGCAGTATAGTCCTCGAAACGATAAGGTCAAACAGACGTGTGGAAAAGTACGTATGCTTCGCGAAGATCTCAAGCAATTCGACCTGCCCGAAGAGCCGGGAATCTATATGTTCCGTGGTCCAAGGAAAGAGATTTTGTATATTGGTAAAGCGGCATCGCTTCGCGATCGCGTACGAAGTTACTTCTCAAAAGATCTTGCCGAGGCTCGTTCGACCGCGATATCGCACATGGTCCAGACAGCCGCATCAATCACGTGGCAGGAAACTCAATCTGTACTCGAGGCCCTCATTCTTGAAGCAAACCTCATCAAACGCCATCTGCCAGCGTACAATGCCGCTTCAAAAGACAATAAAAGCTTCAACTATCTCATCATCTCGAAAGAGAATTTTCCCCGCGTACTGATCGTGCGTGGAAGAGATCTATTCCAAAACAGGGAGGAAATGAAGGTACGGAACGTCTTTGGCCCATTCCCACAGGGACTTTCGCTACAAGAAGCCGTCAAGATCGTTCGTCGCATCTTCCCGTTTCGCGACAGCAAGTGCATTCCGTGCGAAGAGCAATACAACGGCAAGAAAGACGAAGGTCGGAAAGACGAAGGTCGGACCTTCGTCAGGTGTAAGCCGTGCTTTAGCAGGCAAATTGGGCTGTGCCCCGGTGTTTGTACGGGGGAGGTCACCAGAGAGGAATATGCGCAGACGATTTGGCACATAACGCAGCTTTTCTCGGGCAATTTTCGAGGACTAAAACGGCAGCTCACAAAGGAAATGAAAGCGGCAGCAAGAGCCGAGGATTTTGAACTCGCCGAGCGTCTCCGGCGTCAATGCTCGGCGCTCGAGCACATCAAGGACGTTTCGCTCATAAAACAGGAGAAGGTCTCTGCGGGCGGGGGAGCTCGCATCGAGGCGTTCGATATCGCACACACTAGTGGTACCGAAACGGTGGGAGTCATGACCGTCGTCGACAATGGGGAGGCGTACAAAGCGGCATATCGAAAATTCAAAATTAAAACCGCAACCAACGATGATACGAAAGCGCTCTCTGAAGCTCTCTCACGAAGACTCGGTCACCCCGAGTGGCCGCTCCCACGTGTATTTGTAGTCGATGGCAGTATTGGACAAATGCGTGCGGCGGAACGTGTACTGAAACAGGTAGGTGTGGTCGTACCGATTGTCGGTGTTGTCAAAAACGAATTTCACAAACCAGAGCGACTCATCGGAGACAAACGTGCCATCGAAGCGTATGAGCGAGACATTTTGCTTGCAAATAATGAGGCGCACCGATTTGGCATTGCGTACCACCGAAAGCGACGAGCTCGGCGGATGATATAATTTTTTAATGACACGTACGATCGTGGGTGTACTTCGTGGTGGAACCTCCAACGAATATAATCTATCGCTCAAAACCGGCGCTGCGATGCTCGGGTCGCTGCCCGAAGAGAAATATGAAGTACGAGATATTTTGATCGATAAATCGGGCCTCTGGCATTCGCGCGGAACGCCAACGACTCCTTCGCGGGCACTTGTACAAGTTGATGTTGTTCTCAATGCTTTACACGGCGGGGTCGGAGAAGATGGGAGCGTGCAGCGACTCCTTGCGCTCTCCGGTGTGCCGTACGCTGGATCGCGGCCGCTCGCCGCCGGCCTTGCGCTCAATAAAATTCGCGCTCGCGAAATTCTACAGCGTGCGGGGATTCGTATGCCCCATGCGATATCGTTCTCGATCGGAACCGGCCTCGATACAGGGGAGATGTCTCAGGCAGTTTTTTCGACATTTGGACCTCCATACATTGTGAAGCCACCGACAGAAGGCGCTGGCTACGGGATCAGGTTTGCGGAAACGATACGAGACCT
>JACRFJ010000011.1 GCA_016217935.1 Candidatus Kaiserbacteria bacterium | reverse complement strand
CGAAGTCCATCATCCTTCATCCGAATATTCAGGATCGCCGAGATCTCCTTGGCAATTCCGCGATGGGAGAGACAGTCGTGCCCTCGATTTGGTGTAACTTTTACATCCAAAATCTCATCAAAGGACATCGGAAGTCCTTTTTCAAAAGGACTTCCGATGTCCTTTTTCCCTTCCTCCACCTGATCGACGCTCTCAATTTCGAACGCGTGAAAAGTGAGTGCGTCGGCAAGCGTGAGCGCATTGGGCAGCGGCTCATCAAAATACGTCTGCAACCATTTGCGAGAGATTTTCATATCTAGAACTGATTTACAAAACGAAGGTCCGCGGAATGCACAAGTCGTACATCATCAATGCCCCAGCGGAGCATCGCAAGGCGATCGAGTCCCATGCCGAATGCGAAGCCCCGGTATTTTTCTGAGTCGACACCTGCATTTTTGAGCACGCTCGGATGCACCATGCCCGCGCCCATCATCTCGATCCATTTATCACGCAATTTCTCTGGTGCCTTCTCGCCCGTGATTCGCGCGTCGACTTCAACGCCTGGTTCGACAAATGGAAAGAAACTCGGACGAAAACGCACTTCAACATCTGCCCCTTTGAAAATCTCTTGGTAGAAGTGGGCGAGCGTGCCTTTGAGATTGGCGAGAGAAACATCTTCGCCGACCACAAGTCCTTCGATTTGGAAAAATTCCGCTTCGTGCGTCATGTCGGTCGCTTCATTGCGGAAAGCACGACCAGGCGCAATGATGCGATACGGTGGCGGGTTCCCTGCCCTGATCTCACCTTCCATGTACCGCACCTGCACGGGAGAGGTGTGCGTACGCAAGACCATTCCCGGCTCATCTTTGACGAAAAAAGTGTCCTGCATATCACGTGCAGGGTGGTCCTTGGGTACGTTGAGTGCATCGAAGTTGTACTGTTCACTTTCGATGAGCGGTCCTTCAGCAAACGTAAAGCCCAGTTCAAAGAAAATACGATTCGCCTCACGAATGAGGCTCGAAATTGGGTGTATGTGCCCGCGCTCCATGCAGGCCAGTATATCCGCAAAACCTTGATCAGAAAGTCTGTTTTGCCCTCCTGTCTTAGTGCGGAGCGAGTGCTACCCGTGTTCGGAAGGCCTCTCGCAGGCACGCCGGCGGCGAGAGGGGTAGATTCGTCAGCAGACGAGTACGCGTGTCTTTCGGACATGGTAGCCGAGCGATCGTTTTATTGTATAATCTGTGCTCATGTTCGAAATCCTGATGTACCCACTACTCTTCCTCACTCTCTTCTTCGAGGTCTTTTTGCTCGTGTCATTTCTCGAGCGTCGCTTCAGTAGGCCGCTCATAACAGCGATTCCAGATCAATACATACCTTCTGTTGCGATTGTGATCCCCTGCTACGACGAAGAATGCACGGTCGCTGCAACACTCGCATCAACCCTCGCGCTCGAATATCCGCGCGAGAAACTCAGCGTGTTCGTCGTTGACGACGGCTCAACTGATGCGACGCTCGCTAACGTGCGTGCGTACATGGCGAATCACTCGAGCGAAAATGATCGCGTGCACATTATCGCAAAAGAAAATGGCGGAAAGCACACCGCGATGAATGTGGCCCTCGCGGAGACTCATGCAAAATTCATTGGCTGCCTCGATGCGGATTCCATTGTTGCGTCCGATGGTCTCAAGAAAGTAATGCCGATTTTCGCACATCAGGCAATCGCGGCAGTGACACCCGGTATCCATGTGCGTGAACCGAGCACTCTCTGGCAACACCTGCAAAACGTCGAATATCGACTGAGCGTCTTCAATCGTTTCATTTTCGCGGGACTTGGAAGTGCATTCATTACACCCGGCCCATTTTCTATCTTCCGCACGAATGTTGTGCGAGAACTTGGCGGGTGGCGCTACGGACATTCGACCGAAGACATGGAAATGGCACTCCGTATCCAAGAAGCAGGGCACTTGATCGCAAATGCGCCCCAGGCCGTCGTGCATACTGCGACACCATCGACACTCAGGCGCCTCTTCCGCCAGCGTGTGCGATGGACGTACGGGTGGCTGCGCAACGCAGTGGATTACAAACATATGTTTGGCAATTGGCGCTACGGAAATCTCGGTATCATCATCCTCCCAGCAGCTATCATTTCGATTTTCTCCGGCATGTATTTCTTTACCCGTATCGTGCTCATGGGGCTGAACGGGGCATATAGCATGTACGAGCGCTACTACTACGCCGGGTTCCATTCAAAATTTAATTTCGATCCGTTTTATATCAACACGAGCGCACTCTGGGTTCTCGTGTGGGTGAGCATCATCATGATTCTTGTTTTGATCTCTGTCGGATCCTCGGTCGGTACCGGCCGTCGCACACCGCCCGCCTCGACTCCACTTTTCCTCCTCTTCTATAGCTTGCTTGCGCCGCTGTGGCTCTTTGCAGCTGTCTTTCGCGCAATCTTCAAAACTGGTGTAAGGTGGCGGTAATCATATCCGTATGCCGCAAGATCCGGTCGTCAACACGCGCTCAGCGCGTTGGAGCAGCTACCTCATGGCATTTGCCATCACTGCGCTTATCTTTGCGACGGCGCTCTACGTTTCCAATTATTTCAACAACCGCCGCATTGCCGACATCCAATCAACGCAAGACAAAATCTCGATCGACATCCTCTCGCTCGAGACACAATTCGAGCTGCTCGCACAGCACTCATGCCGCGACATCTCGGAAAATTCCGTGCTCTCGACCGAGATACAGCCGCTCGCGCAACGTCTCTCCTACCTAGAAACGCAGTCGAATGTAAATCAGGATGAGCTCTCACAGCTCAAGCGCTACTACTCGCTCCTCCAAATCAAGGACTTGCTCCTCATGCAGCATGTTGCTGCCAAATGCAAGCTCAAGCCCGTCTTTATTCTCTATTTCTACTCAAACAAGGGTGACTGCGAGGACTGTGAAGAACAAGGCTACGTACTCACGGGACTGAGCGAAAAATATCCGCAGCTTCGCATCTACTCCTTTGACTACAACCTCGGCCTCTCGGCGCTCCGCACGATGATCGATATCAATAACGTGCAGGATAATCTCCCCGCGCTCGTGATCAACGACCGCCCCTACTACGGGCTACATGACATTGAGGAGATCGAAAAGATCCTCCCGCAGCTCGCGATGCTCAAGAAAGCGACTTCGACGCGCTCCACAACGACACAGAGTCGTTAAATTCCGGACGTAGATTGATTTCTTTGTCGGAGATATTCAATTCGCCAACTTCTACCTTTCGTTCGGTTGAGATTGCGAAAGTGCACCGTCAGAGAATGACAGTTGGGGCATATGATCCTCAAATTCGATTCCCTGTTGTTCTGAGAATTTCCATCGACATGGTCGACTTCTAGCGGGACCCTATGCGTTATTGGATGCCGGCGATCCCAGCCGCATTCGGAGCACTTTTCGCCATACGTTTCCATAAGATAGCGCTTCAAGTGACCAGAGATGTTTTTCGTAGCGACACGATTGAGGCCAGCTCTCGAATTGGTTTTCCACTCTTTAATACACAACTTGTATTGGTAATCCGCCTGACATTTATTGGAGCAGTACTTCGACTGCCACCGCTTGAGATCCACTCCGCAATTCGAGCACGTATGCATTACCCATAAGTATACCAATCCTTTGGCAATATGCGGTCTGGAGCCGAGACCGGGACTCGAACCCGGGACCTGCTCATTACAAGTGAGCTGCTCTACCAACTGAGCTATCTCGGCGTTTCGCTATTGTGCCTGCTCTACCCCCTACTATCAAGGCTACCGTTCTTGTGATCACTCACCTGCTTCAAGAATTCCGATTTCGTCTCCTTGCGCTCAAACTTATGTTTATGCGAAGCGAGATCTGCGAGCCTATGTGCCTCGCGCTCGAGGATGCGGCCGAGTGCTGCGAGCATGAGCGCGCTCTCGTGCAGGGTCATTCTCCCGAGATACATAAGAAACGGCGGAAGTTTCGATATTTCGTGTCGCGAATTGAGGAGGCGCTCTTTGATTTTGAGCGCTCGATCGTCGGCACGTCCGCGCAGCTTCGGTGCGATGACTTCTTCGCGCGATACTTCCCAAAATTTGACCGCGAAGAGCGCAACGATTCCCAGAAGTGCAACAACGAAGATGGCGGATGCGATGATCATGACTATTTAACCGAGAGACGTTCGAACCGCACGACTTCGATTTTCTCGCCGAATTTCTGCATGGCTTGATCAATCAGTTCTCGCACGGTGATGTCGCCATTTTTGACGAAAGGCTGGTCGAGCAAGACTTTCTCTTTGATGTACGAGTCGAGCTTGCCCTGGAGGGCTTTTTCACGGCTCGCTTCGGGGAGGGATTCAACTTCTTTTGCAAAGACTTCACGAGCGGCCCGTACATCTTCTTCTCTCACATCGTCCTTTGTCCGAAACGTCGGTCGCATTGCAGCTATGTGCATGGCGATTTCATACGCGAGCTTCGAGAAATCGGGGTTTCTCGACACAAAGTCCGTTTCGCACGCGAGTACAACTGCTGCGACAACCCCGCCGCCCGCATGTGTATACGCCGCAGCAATACCGGCACCGAGTTCGCGATCAGCTTTCTTGCTTGCGATCGCTGCTGAGGCTTTGCGAAGAATGATCTTCGCCTTTTCGATATCACCTCCCGCCTCTTCGAGTGCTCGCTTGCACTGCATGACCGAGACTCCTGTCTCGCCGCGGAGCGATTTGATTATTTCAGTAGTAATTTCTGCCATAGAACGTAAGTATCGTGCATCAGGTAGCAAGTATCAAGTTCAGATCCTTGATACTTTGTGGTTTGCTACTTGGCTGATGCGGGCGGCTTGGAGCTGGGAGCTTTCTTGCCCTCTTGATACGCCTCTGCGATTGCTTCGGCAAACAGTCGAATGCTACGAATCGATGTATCGTTGGCGGGAATCGGATACTGCACGAGAGAAAAATCACAATCCGTGCTCGCAAGTCCGACGACAGGTATGCTGAGCTGATTCGCCTCTTTGACCGCGGTGTCTTCGTGGCGGCTGTCGACGACAAACATCGCAGCCGGGAGATCTGTCATGCTCACGAGCCCTCCAAAGCGACCGAGAAGCTCTTCGATTTCGCGATCAATGAGCAAGCGCTCACGCTTGGTGTACTTCTCGAGCTCGCCTGTCTCGCGCTCTTGCATGAGCTTGGTGAGGCGATCGATGCGCTTGCGAATATTTTTGAAATTGGTGAGTGTACCTCCGATCCAGCGACCCGCTGTGTATGGCACACCGATCCGCTCCGCCAACTCTTTCACGACCGAGAGTGCCTCATGCTTCCCGCCAATAAAGAGAATCTGTTTGCCGGCTCCCGCAAGTGAAGCGACGAATGCCTTGGCCGTCTCGAGACGTTTGCCTGTCTCTTCGAGGTCAAAAATATCAGTTCGGTCCTTGGTCGTGAAAATGAAAGGGGAGGCGGTGGGATGTCGGCGCGCGCGGGCATAGCCGAAATGCGCCCCGGCTTCAAAAAGTGTTTGGATATCCGTCGTGATCATAATTATCTAAAGAAAGATGCCCTCAAACGGGCATGCGCCATACTATCAGACTCATTCTCCGTCCGCAACGGGCTCATTTCCTCCTTCTGCCCGTGCAAGCGTCTCAAGAATTGGTCCGATACCACCGGACAAAATCTTTGGGATGTTTGACCACGATTCCTTGATCCGATGGTCGGTCACTCTATCCTGTGGGAAATTGTACGTGCGAATCTTCTCGGATCTGTCTCCAGTGCCCACCTGTGCTTTGCGATCGGCGGCACGTTCACGATCTGCCTTTTCATCTTCAAGTTGCTGGAGCTTGCTCTTGAGGAGCGTCATCGCTTTTTCTTTGTTCTGCGCCTGGCTACGCTCTGATGTACAGCGCACATCGAGACCAGTCGGCTTGTGGATGATGCGGACTGCCGTCTCGACTTTGTTGACGTTTTGTCCTCCCGCGCCGCCAGAGCGCGATGTCTCGATCTCGATATCTGCCGGATTGATCTCGATTTTTGTCCGTTTGTAGATCGGAAGGATTGCTACCGTCGCGGTCGAAGTGTGGATACGGCCCTGTTTTTCTGTCGAAGGTACTCGCTGCACTCGGTGTGCGCCTGTCTCGTACTGCAGTTCCCGATACACTCCATCGCCTTTTATTTCAAATTGTGCTTCTTTGAAACCGCCGAGTGCCGCGCGCGATTCGCTGAGCGATTTCCACTTCCATCCGCGCGACTCTGCAAAGCGCAGATACATGTGTGCGAGCTCTTCGGCAAAAAGCGAGGCCTCCTCACCACCGACACCCGCACGCACTTCGAGAACGATTTCGTTGGGCCACTCGCGCTCAGTAGGGTCACCTACGATTTTAATCATTTGTTCCATGAGTCCATCTTTTTGCTCCTCAATCTCTGCGAGCTCTTTCTCGGCAAGTTCTTTCATCGCCGGATCAACCTCCATCAACTCCGTAGCATCTCTCTCAGCCTGCGAGAGCCGCTTCCACTCCATCACCAAATACGAAACACGCGGATCATCTGCGTAGTCTTCGGGTTTTATGCTTGAAGCGCTCATATAGATATTTTACCAGCGAGTGCGAGCTTTCGCGGAGTGTCTCGCAGGCCAGCGGGCCGAGAGGCAGCCAGGCAAGCACGCGAAAATAGCGACTCCGCGAAAGCTCGCCGAGCGAGTACTTATTTCTTTGTTTTCTTTGCTTTCGAAGGCTTCGCTGCAGCGGCCCTGGCCTTGAATTTCTCGACGCGACCTGCGGTGTCGATTGTCTTGGCGGTGCCAGTATAAAAAGGGTGCGAGGCACTCGAGATTTCCACCTGGAAGACTGGATATTCTTTGCCGTCGTCCCATGTGTCATTTTTTTCTGTCGCGATCGTCGAGCCAATCAAAAAACGCTTTCCTGAGGTCACGTCCTCGAAAATGACGGTTCGATAGCTCTCTGGATGGATTTCCTTTTTCATGTCAAGAAACCATAGCATATAAGCCCCCATTCAGCACTTGACTAAATGACATATGAATAGTATACTCAAAAAAGATCATCCGCAAACCCAGTGTCTCTGTCCCGGGTCCGTTTTCTTTTGATCAGAGCGATCCTGAGATTGGACCTCGGGGAACTAACGGGAGGCGATACCTTCGATCACGTTGATGTCATTTTGATACTCGTCCGCAAATTCCATCACATCATCGCCATAAAATGCATACGATTTTTTGCTCCAATTTGCTCCCGCGAAATACTTGAGTGCCGCGCGTCGCTCTGCCTCTCGCGTCCCCCCGTCGGCGCCATTGTCCCCCATGAGCATCGCCGTAGCGAAAATTGCAGTGCGTGCACTCCAGGGATCCGGCGGATTCTGTCCGGTCTTTTGCGCGAGGCGATCTTTGTAGAGAACCCATGTCGATGGAATGAATTGTGCTGGACCCATTGCGCCTCCCCATCCGTACGACGGCTTGCATGAAACTTTAACAGACAGTGGATCGCGACCAAGCTCGGAGATGATCTGCAAAAAGACAGGGACGTCGCGTGTCGGGTGCATCGAGTCGATGTACGAACAGCGACCGACGTTTTCTCCAAGATTCGTTTCTTGTCGGAGAACGGCGAGTGTGACTGCCGGTCGTACACCAGTCGCGGCAGACGCATCCTTTGCGTACTGGTATGCAGTACCAAACGGGATCGCTCCCGTGTCTCGAAGATCAAAGAGCGTCGCCTTGATCTGTGCCGCGCTTTTGCGCTGTTCCGCGAGAATCTTCTGATAATTCGCTTCTTGCCCTTTTGCCGCTTTCACGAGTGCCGATTTCTCTCGCTCGGTATCTTGCAGCGATTTACGCTGCAACACTTGCAGTTGCAGAAGTTCGTTTTCTTCTTTTTGTTTCGATTCGCGTGCATCTTTGCGCGATGAGAGATCCGATCGTGTCACGGCCATCTCGGTAAAGGACCTGTCGAGCGCTTTTTGCACCTGCTGAAAATCGTCGAGATCTTGGTAGAGCTGGTCGAGTGACCCACCAAGTGCGAGCTCAGCAAGCGAGCGATCATCTATTTCACGCGTGCGGCGCAGAATTTGTGCGAGTGATTCTTGACTTGCCACCACCCTCGAATCGAGCGTGTTGATACCGCCCTGCAAATCTGCAATTTCCGCCTTTAATTTCCTGATTGTGAGATCGCGCTGTTTGATCGCGAGCTGCGCTGCCTGAATTTTGGCATCCAGGATTGCGACGTCACGCTCAAGCGAGGTGCGCTCCTGCTGCTTTACGGAGAGCTGCGATTCGTTTTGTTTAATCTGAGCTTCCACTTGGGCAAGCTGTTGCTCGAGCTGGGCACGCTCCTCCGCGGTAAGCGCAGACGCACATGTGGCAACGAGCAAAAAACTCGCTCCCATCACGCCGGCGATAAGAAACTTCGCACGATGCATATCAATCTATGCAGTATATCCGAAAACAGTCCCGACCAAATGTCGGGGCTGTTTGTTCATGAAATATTTATTCTTTCTTTGCTTCTTTCTGCTCACCCCCTGTTGGAGCAGCTGCGGGAGCTCCCTCTGCACCCTCGGCTGGAACTGCTCCTTCTGCCAACTCACCTTCCGCTGCTGGTGCCGGCTCTTCAATTTTCTCTTCCTTGAACTCGGTTACCGAGACCACGATTTCTTCGGAATTCGTTTTCAACTCAGCACTCGGCGGGAGCTTGATCTCAGCTACTGTAATGTGATCGCCCACATTCTCGAGTTTCGAGATATCAACTTCGAGTTTGTGCGGAAGCTCTGCCGGTGCAACCTCAATCTCCACTTCGTGTAGCGCCTTGACGATAATGTGTCCCGCTTTCTCGGCTGGGGCAGAGCCCACGAATTCAAGGGGCACCGCAATCTCGACTTTCTTACCTTTCTCAATCACATAAAAATCAGCATGAAGCACCTTGCCCGTGACAGGATGAATCTGTACATCATGAATGAGTGAATCTTTTTCCTCGCCGACACCTGCGAGCTTGATGATCGTTGTTTCGCCCGCCTCCTTCCACGTCGCTTCGAGCTTTCTCGCATCGATTGCGATCGGAGTCGCCCGTTCTTTCGGACCGTAAAAAACGGCAGGGGTTACTCCGCGCGAACGAAGCGTATCACCGGATTCTTTCGGGTCTCGGGTCTGTACTTCCAACGTCACTATCATATCGGCAGCAGTATACGGATTTCACTCCGTTTTGCAATGAGCATCGGCAGAGCTATCTTTTTTATTCCATCGCAAAAAGGCGAATCTTTGCAACCAGGAAATCCTTCATTGCCTCAACTGAAGGCGCTAGAAATTTGTACGGCGCAACTTCATCGGGCTTCTCTGCCAATGTTTTCTCAAGTGCATTTCGATAGGCGAGGCGAAGTTCGGTGTTGATGTGAACGATCGCGATCCCTGATCGGATTGCTTCCGTAAACTCTTCTGGCTTGTTACCCGAGCCGCCATGAAGCACGATCGGGACTCCCGCTGCGTCGGCAATTTCTTTGATGCGACTGATCGAGAGCTTTGGATCCCCTCCCTTGACGATACCGTGCACGTTGCCAACAGCCGGAGCAAGGCAGTCGGCGCCGGTATCGCGCACAAACTGTGCAGCTTCTTCGGGCTTTGTCATCAACTCTTCTGTTACCTGCGCCCCTTCTGGAAGCGCATCGAGTACTGTGCTCGAGGATCCGATGTACCCGAGCTCGCCTTCGATCACAACTTCGCTCCGCCGACTGGCGGACGCAGCTCGCGCATACGCGATTGCCTCGCGCGTATACGCTACATTCTTCTCAAAAGAAAGCTTTGCACCGTCGACAACCACAGAATCAACTCCATCATCAACAGCGGCGCGTACCTTTTCGATCGAGTATGTATGATCTGCATTCAAGAAAAGTTCGACGCCGTCTTTGCGATAGAGATCAATGAGCGAACGTGCATGCGCGATAGGAAAATACTCACGCTCGCCTTCTGAGAGACCGACGATAACGGGTAGTTGTGTTTCGCGCGCGGCTTCCGCAACGGCCTTAAGCTGGTTCGAATCTGAAATATTGAAATGTCCGAGCGCTATTCCCCTCCCACGCGCCCATTCGGTCGCCTCCTTCAGAGTTCGCATGCCGGAAGTATAGCAAGCAAACGGACCGCTCTCCCCTAGGCGGTCCGCTCCGCAAGAGGCGCAAACGGAAAAACATCAAGAGAACATGGTACGATATTTCCATGGATATTTTGGCGATCGGGGACATCGTTATCGATGACTTCATTCGTCTCAAAGACGCCGAAGCACATTGCGATCTCAATCACGAAAAATGCACGCTCTGCCTGCGTTTTGGAGACAAGGTTCCCTTCGAATTCAACGAAGTGGTGCCGGGCGTAGGCAATAGTGCCAATGCCGCAGTCGCGTGCGCGCGACTGGGACTGAGCGCTGCAGCGCGTGTGTACGTCGGCGACGATGATCGAGGGCGCATGTGCATCAATGCGCTCAAAAAGAACGGTGTTGATACCTCACTCGTCGTGAGCGAAGAAGGAAAACACACCAACTATCACTATGTGCTCTGGTACGAATCCGAGCGGACCATTCTCGTAAAGCACGAAGCGTTCACGTATGCGATGCCAAGTCTCAATGATGCACCGAGATGGATCTACCTCTCCTCGCTTGCAGACAATACGCTTCCCTACCATCATGAAATTGCAGCGTACTTGCACTCTCACCCTGAGGTGAAACTCGCGTTCCAGCCCGGCACATTTCAAATGAAGCTCGGCACAGAAGCACTCACAGATTTGTACGCACGCTCAGAAATATTTTTCTGCAACAAAGAGGAATCGCAGCGCATCTTGAAGAACGAAGAATCCGATATACAGAAACTCCTCGACGGCGTGCATGCGCTTGGTCCGAAGATGGTAGTTATCACCGATGGGCGCGAGGGAGCATACGCGCGCGAAGCGGATGGTCGGATGTGGCATACACCGATGTTTCCTGACCCCAAGCCCCCACTCCAACGCACGGGAGCTGGGGATGCGACAGCGTCGACGACTGTTGCGTATCTCATTCGGGGCCTCTCCCTCGAGGAGAGTCTCTTGCGTGGCCTCGTGAACGCCGCATATGTCGTGCAAGAAATCGGAGCGCAAAAAGGATTGCTCACGCACGAAAAAATTGAAGAATTCTTTGCCGGACGATCAGCTGAATTCAAAGCGACAGCGCTTTAGGCAGTACGTCGCGCCGCAGCTTTCTGCGCCGCTTCAATAATGTGCGGTACATCCATACCGTAATGAGCAATCAGTTCTTGCGGTGTGCCTGATTGGCCAAATTGGTCGTGGACGCCCACGAACTCGATCGGGAGCGGACACTCAACTGCGAGCACTTCCGCAATCGCGCTTCCTAAACCACCTGCGACCTGGTGCTCTTCGACTGTCACGACTGCACCAGCCGCTTTCGCCTCTCGTACAATCGTTTCCCGATCGATCGGCTTGATCGTATGCACGTTTACGACCGTGGCCAGAATTCCCCGTGAGTCAAGATCACGCGCGGCAATGAGCGCGTTGTGCACAAGGGACCCCGTTGCGAACAGGGCAACACGAGGGGAATCTCCGCCAGCTGGCGGACGCCACATGACATTCGCTTTCCCAATCTCAAATGGTGTCTCGATTGTCGTCATCATTGGTGTCTTCTCCCGACCGAACCTGAGATAGACCGGGCCATCGGTTTTTGCTGCAGCGATGGTCGCTTTGCGCGCCTCTTCTGCATCGCAGGGAGAAATGACCGTCATGTTGGGCTGCACGCGCATCAGTGCCATATCTTCGAGTGCTTGGTGTGTCGCGCCATCGGGTCCGACGGAAACACCTGCGTGCATCCCACAGATTTTGACGGGTACGCGGTTGATCGAGATGGTGGTTCTGATCTGTTCGTTGTTGCGACCCGGACTGAAGGTCGCGTACGAGGCGATGAAGGGAATTTTGCCATACGTGGCGAAACCGCTCGCGAGTGCTGCGAGATTTTGTTCCGCGACACCGACCTCGACGAAACGCTGCGGAAATTTCTTTTGAAATTCGAGTGAGCGCGTTGATTCGGTTAGGTCTGCACAGAGGACAACTACCCGCGGATCTGCTTCAGCTGCTTCGACTACACCTGTACCAAACCCATCGCGCGTCGGCGCCTGTGTTTTGGCGTCGAAGAGGTCCGCGAGTAATTTCATCTCGGAGTTGATCATAGGTCAAGCAATTTGAGACCCGTGACATCATCGTGGACGCGGCCAATCTCGCGCTCAAGCATTGTAAGAAAAACCTCGAGCGTGACTGCGACGTACGCTTCTTTGATGTGGGCGCCTATACAGGCACAGCTCTCGTCGCAACGTGAAAGCACCGCATGCGCATGGATGAAGGGCTTGCCGTCGACAACCGAGACGTTCCCTTGCATCGAAGCCACTTCAAAGACACCCTGTTCTTTGCGAAAGTAATATTCTTTTTTTGCGAGATCGTAGTACCCAATTTTTACGCGCTCAAGAGCACCGATCCCTTGAAAGATCGCGCTGCGCGCGCCTCCCTCCGTCGCAAGAAAGTCGCTCAGCGTCGAAATCATCTCCTCTCCGCGCTCAAGACGAATGATGTAGCTTGTTCCCGAGCCGGTGTACTTCATATCACTGGTGTTCACTCTTAATCTGCCCGCGAAGCGTACGAAGTTCGTTGAGAAATTGTGCTGCCTCTTCCTTGCGTGGCGGCTTACCGTGCCAACGGTAATCGCGCTCGATTCCACGTACCCCTTTGCCGGGAATGGTATGCGCAATAATCACCGTCGGTTTTTCGTAGATCGCTTTCGCTTCACCGCATGCTTGGATGAACTGTGGAATGTTGTGGCCATCGACCTCAAGAACGTGCCAACCGAATGCGAGATATTTTTCTCGAAGCGGCTCAAGCGGCATGATCGATTCCGTGTAGCCATCGATTTGGATATTATTGCGATCGATAATACTGGTGAGGTTCGAGAGTTTATTTGCACCAGCGAACATAGCCGCTTCCCACGTATTGCCACAGTCGTGCTCCCCGTCAGAGAGCGCACAAAATATTCTGAACTTTTTTTCGTCGATACGTGCTGCGTATGCAATACCAGCCGCTTGTGAGAGGCCCGAGCCAAGCGGGCCCGAGGTCGTCTCGAGGCCCGGCAATCGCGTACGTTCAGGATGTCCCTGCAGCCGCGAGCCAAATTTACGCAGTGTGAGGCATTCTTCGACCGGAAAATAGCCAGCGTGCGCCATGGTCGCGTAGCGTACCGGCACGATATGACCGTTCGAAAGAATGAGTCGGTCGCGTTCGACCCAATCGGGATTTTTCGGATCGTGCGCAAGCACAGAGAAATAGAGTGCGGTGAAAATATCGGCCATCCCGAGTGGTCCTGCAGTATGCCCCGAGCCGGCCGCGACCAACATCTCGATGATCGTTTGTCGAATTGCGTTCGCACGATTCGAAAGTTCGCGGACCTCCGCGTCAGTGAGCGGTTCCATCATTTTATTATATCGCGAGTTCGGTCTGAATTGGGGCACATCCTTTCATCGCGCGCTCCCAAATACGTCGATAGGTATCTGCCGGGTCTGTGCTTTGTGCGATCGCAGCACCCACCACCATCCTGTTTGCACCGGCACGCACCAGTGATTCAACGGTCGCTTCGGAAACACCACCGTCGATAGCAACCATCATGTCGGGATAGCGTGCGTGCATTTCTTCGACTCGATGTAATGCACGCTCATCAAAAGGCTTTCCCTGTTGTCCGATTTCGCTGATCGACATCATGTGCACAACGTCGATCTCAGGCACGTACGGATCGATCACGTCGAGTGAAGTCGCAAGAAGCACGCCGAGTCCGACCTCTTTGAGACCTGTGGCTTTCCATTCCACAAAAAGTGCACGACTCGAGTCTATGTCTGTGAGTGCTTCGATGTGGATGATGACTCGCTGTACGCCTCTCTCAGCGAGGAGCGGGACGATTGTCGAGGCGTTTTCGCGAGTGGTCATCAGATGCGCTTCGAGTATTCTCGGTTCTCGCACAAGAGGCCCCTGGATATCCTTTAGTCCTCGCATCTGAGCTTGATCCTCAAACGGCCATGTCGTGCTTGGAGCGAACATGCCATCGGCAATATCAATATGGAGGGTGTCGCAAAATGTGGCGACAATCGATGCATACGATTGCATATAGAGAACGTCCCTCGGAACGATCGTTGGGATCACGTGCGGATCGCACAAGTACTTGATCATGTACGTTGGTTACGGACCGATGCGGTAATTGCCTGTGGGCTCTGTTGCGCCGAGTGTCGTGCCATTGCACGTGTCGACTGGGGATGGTGGAGTATTCTCAAATGTTGCGCCGAGACAAAAATAATTGCTGTCCGATGATTTGACGTACGTGTAGGCCGCCCCGCCTGATCCAGGATCAGTTGGCACAGCTGGTATGAAATCGGGTGCAAGCGCGGATGTCGCCGACGGATACGCGTTGTTGTCCGAATAGTAGAGCTCGAGCGAGGTTTGCAATTGTTTCAGATCGCTCAGCCTTCTCGCGTCGCGCCCCTTTTTGCGCGCGTTGTTTAAGGACGCGAGGACGACAGAGCTGAGGAGTCCGATGATCGCGATCACGACAAGAAGCTCGATGAGTGTGAAGCCGCGCTCTTTCTTCGGACGAAGTGAGAAACTGCCGCTGTTAAACATATATCAATTGTACCAAGAGTGTACCGTTGTGCTACTCAAGAGAGGAGCACCGGAGCGCTGCTACCCCCGGAGCGCATAAAGAAAAAGGCTGCAATAAGAGCCAGAACTCCAACCCCAATCAAGACGTACTGCGCTTCTTGCCTCGATGAGACCAATCCCCATTCGACGAGTTTACCGGTAATATCGAATCCGGGCTTTGCTTCAGGTGGTCGTCCAAATTCATTATCTGGTGTGTCGAACTGTAAATCGCTCATATAGAGACAAGTATACCCCGTGAGATATAGGCGCCGCCATATTCGCAAGAGAACTACAGACGGAAATATCTCATGGGGTATACCTCGCATTGATTTCACTGTGGATAATGTAGAAAATATCATGCCAATTCATCGAGCATGCGATGGCGCCTTGCATGTCTTTCTGCCTCATCGTGGCGTGTCCCAAGCCAGCGTTGCACTGCGTCTTTTGCCTCATCTGCACTCAGGAAGCGGCCGGCGAGCGAGAGAACATTGGAATCGTTGTGCTGCCTGGTCGAAGTGATCATGTCGAGCTCCTTACCATCTGCGTCAGTCTGTTTTCGTGCAGGCTCACCGTAGTACACGACAGCACGGATAGCCTTGATGCGATTTGCAGCAAATGCCTCACCTTGTCCCGAGCCACCAATTACAATACCTCGACGATGCTCAGGATCCTCGGCTACCTTACGCGCAGCAGCTTGCACAAACACCGGGTAATCATCGTTTATATCGAGCGCAAAGGCTCCCATATCTTCGATTTCATATCCGAGCGATCGCACGTAGGGCTTCAACACTTCTTTGAGTGCAAATCCACCGTGGTCGGCTCCAAAATACACCTTCATGCTACAGCTTTTTCGCAACCTCAACGACGTGCTCAATGAGTGTGTGCGAGTACCCTGCCTCATTGTCGTACCATGCAAGCACTTTTACCAGAGAGCCATCGACAACACGCGTCATTTGCAAATCAGCAATCGCGCCGTATGGCAATCCCAAAATGTCCGACGAGACGAGTGGCTCGTCCGAGACCGCAAATACGCGCTTCCAGCGGTCTGATGCAGCAGCTTTTCGCATCGCATCATTTACCTCTTCGACGGTTGTCGCACGTTTCGGTACGAAGGTCACATCGACAATCGATCCCGCCGCAACGGGAACACGTATCGCAATGCCGTCAAATTTCCCGGCAAGCTGCGGGTATGCAAGCGAGGTTGCTTTCGCGGCACCAGTCGAAGAGGGTGCGAGATTCGCAGCCCCCGCGCGACCGCGGCGAAAATCGTCCGCGGCTGGCGCGTCGACGATTGCCTGTGTTGCGGTATACGCGTGTGTGGTATTGAGAAGTGCCCGTTCGATTCCGATCGCCTCATCGAGTACACCAATGAGCGGGGAGGCTGCATTGGTCGTGCAGGACGCGTTCGAGGTGATATTGCAGGTGCCAAACTTCGCTTCGTTGGCACCGATAAGTATCGTCTCGGCTCCCTCACCTTTTGCGGGAGCAGAGATCACTACATGTTTCGCCCCCGCATCTATATGTGCCTTAGCCTTTGCCCCATCTGTGAAAAATCCGGTCGATTCGACGACAATATCGACACCCATTTCTTTCCACGGCAGTTTTGCGGGCTCGCGCTTAGCGAGTACTGGAATCTTTTTACCATCGACGACAAGTGAAGTGCCATCTGCCGCTACAGAAAAAGGCGCGCGCCCATAGACCGTATCGTATTTCAATAGATAGGCGAGATTCTCCGGTGTCGTCAAATCGTTGATCGCGACGATCTCAAAATCTTTGCGGGCGTGCGCCGCACGAAAAAATCCTCTGCCAATCCTGCCGAATCCATTTATCGCAATCCGAATCATTGCGCGATTCTATCACCAATGTGATCGCATCCTTGTGTGCACAACCTCTATGTGGGATTTCGTAAATCCCACATATACTGTCGAGATGGAGCTGTACCATATCTTGAATCGAGGAGTCGAAAAAAGAAATATCTTTATGGACACGAGCGACCGTGTCCGCTTTGTCCACGATCTGTACGAATTTAATGACACGCACCCGGCGCCCGACATCTATCGAACAATGTGGGATTTGCGAAATCCCACATTGGATCGTTCTCGAGTTCAGATTGTGGATATTCACGGTTGGTGCGAGATGAAAAACCACTATCACCTGCTTTTATCTGAGCGTGTCGAGGGTGGGCTTACGCTGTTCCTGCGTAAGTTGAATATTGGGTACGCAAATTACTTCAACGAAAAATACAGCCGTTCAGGCAGCTTGTTTCAAGGACGCACGAAGAAAATCCATATCACGTCGGATTCCCATTTTCTGTACATACTTCACTACACTCATTTGAACCCGCTCGATTTTCTGAGGGGATCGCAGGAGTGGCGTACTCAGAGGGTGAAGAGCGCGGCCGCCGCGCTTGCGTACCTTGATGACTATAGATGGAGTAGCTACCTTGATTACTGCGGACAAAAAAACTTTCCGTCGATCATAACGAAGGATTTATTTAAAGATGTGTTCAAAGATTACAGAAAAACAATTACGTCGTATCTGAGGGATCTTGAGCTTGCGCCGCTGAAAGAGTACCTGCTTGAATAGTCGCGATGGCGAATGTGGGATTTACGAAATCCCACATTTTAGTAAATTACCGAACGGACGAAGCGCCGACAAGCCAATCCCACACCGATGCGAGCCAACTCGTGAAAGCGCTAAAGACATTGGCAAGATTGCGCGATCCGCTATCGGCCACGACTCCCAGCCGATGCGTGAGCGACGAGAAAAATCCAAGTCGATCGTAGTTGCCACTGGCGGGAACACCGGTGGCGACATGTAGATCGTGGGAATATTGTTGTCGGGGACGTTGGTCAGTGCATCATTGATGCGGACCATGTCGCGGTTGTACGGAGCCCAAAGCCCGTAGCCTAATCGCCAATAATCGCGGCTAAGCTCGGATGGGCCGAATGTGCGGTACTGCACGTTTGCGCCATTCATAAAATTCGTGAAGGCCGGATTTGAAAGATCTCGATTGAACGCCGCATACGTGATGTCGCGTGAAATATAGTTTGTGATATAATCACTACCATCTTCTGCTCTCCCCTCATATTGAAAATGGCATAAGCCTGTTTCTGAAGAAACTCAACATCGGTTATGCGAAATACTTCAACGACAGGCACCAACGCACCGGTACGCTTTTCCAGGGACGTACGAAACAGATCCCCATTCTGGGAGATGTACAGTTTCTGCACATCATCAACTACATCCATCTCAATCCATTGGACTTTTTAAAGGGTGCAAATAAGTGGCGCGAAGCAAAAATCAGCAAGCCTATTGCGGTCCTGAATCATTTACAGAAATATCGGTGGAGTAGCTTTCACGACTACTGCAACCGTAAGCACTTCCCCGCGATTATTTCGAAAGAAATGTATTCGAGTGTATATAAAAATTACGAAAAACAATTACGATCGTATATTTCCGATATGGATGTTGGTCAGTCACGACCGTTTCGTCTGAGTAAAAGGACATCGTAAGTCCTTTTTAGGGTGCGGTCACGTTGACAACACGATTCGCCTCCCCGACGTTTCCGGCGTTATCGGTCGCGCGGTATGTAATCGAGTACGACGACGTCGTGGAAGTATCGAGGCTCACCGTTTGCACTTCGGTGCCGTCGACAAATGTATGGATTCCCAAATTCAAATCGACATTGTCGCTCACGGTGGCGCCGAGGTCTGAATACGCGTCGCCGACGTGGATATCCGCGGGGTTTGCGCCGTTAATCGTGACGACTGGCGATTCTGTGTCGGGTGTTGAAGTTGCACTGCCGGAACCACCTCCGGAACCGCTACCGCTTGCGGCAGCGGCGGCCTGCCCCTGCAAAAGAGATTGCAATTCGCTCTCAGTGATGCATGTTTGTCCCAAGCAAAGTTTTTGTGCATACAAGTTTTCCGCATGGATCTCTTTTGCGAAAAGTTTCTCGATGCCATTCCCCGCATCCGCGAGCCAGGTGGTAATTCGTGCAAAGAGATTTGCAAAGAAACTCGCGGCAAAGCTTTGCGCTTCGGACGTACTCGTTCCCGCCGAGCCGATGAGCGCGTCGAACTGGTACTGCTGCTCCTGGATAGCTCCTGCAAGAATCGCGGTGAGTTTGTCGTAGTTCAGCGTGAGCGGAGTGACGCCATCTTTGTCGTACTCTACAATGCGTGGCTCTACGAGATTCACCTCCTCAGCGATAAAGCCGATCTTTTGAGTTTGATCGCTCGGTTCAATGTCTTGGTTGTACACAAAGGAAACGGGACGAAGTGCAAGTACCTGAGCAAGACTTGTGGTCGCAGAGAGGGTTGCAATATCGTGCTTGAAACGCAGCGACGATACATCGCACGTGGTTCCGGCGAAGAAGGACACCTCGCTGGTCGTGCCGTTGTAACACAAGAGTCTATTGGTTGCCCCCGCGCTGGTAAGGCCGCTCGTGGTCAATGTACCAGCGAGCGTAAGAGCATTAGCGGACGTCAACAAAAGTCCTGAGGTATTGCCATTGTCGGTCGAGATGCGAAATGATCCGCTGTTGCGTCCACGGATAACAGCATCATTGACGGCGGACCCGGTAACGAGCCCGTTGGTCGCGGTAACGTAGCCAAAATACCATCCGGTGCCGCCGACACCTCGCAGTGAAAGAGAGGGGTTGTTGTTGCCTTCGACAAGAAGTCCCCCAAGCGAACCAGTGCTGTATATGTCTGCCGTTTCAGCCGGCGTCGTCGTGCCGATGCCGACGTTGCCCCCTGCGGGATTCAAGAGAAGACTCGTTGCCGCGCCTGCAGCTGTTACACCATAGACTGCCCCATACGAATACGCATTCGGAGAGATTTTAACGTTGGTGCTCTGGCTTGACTCAATGAGCGCTTCACCAAAGACGCCAAGTTTTACCGATGGCGTCGTGGTGCCAATGCCGACGTCGCCGGAAGAATTCCAAATACCAGAACCGGCAAAGTAGTGCGTACCCGTAACCGTCACCGCCGTCGACGATGCGTACGGGAAACGGGAGGCGAGCGAGGTCGATGTCGCGACGAGATAATTGACTGTCGGGCTTGTGCTCGCCGAGAGCGCACCGGTACCACCGCTCGAAAAGAGCCATCCTTGCCCGAACGTTGTGGCACCCGTGCCACCGTTTGCGACCGTAAGCGCATTGGAAAGAGAGAGGGTATTTGCGGTCAGTGTCGTGCCGTCAAATATGAGGTTCGCATTGTCACGAAGCGAGCCACCAGTTGTAAGGTACGGGACTCGACCCGAGGTGAGGTTCGAAATCGCAAACGATGTCGTGGTTGCGTTTGTCGTGGTGCTATTGGTGATATTGAGATTCTGGATTGTTGATGATGCAGTCGACAGAAAACCACTTGCAAACGTGTGCAATCCGGTCCACGTGTTTGCGCGCGTGAAATCAAACGCGAGCGCGTTCGATGTATTGGTAAGTCCTGCGCCTGTGAGCGAGGTGAAGTAGTTCGACCCTCCGATTCCGAGAACCGTCGTATTGTGAGTCGTCGATGTCGCATTTCCGAGTGTCGCAGTACCAATCGATGCACTTTGCGCGAAGAGATTGGTGGATGATGCGGTGGTACTAAAGAATGCGGTCGTCGTTGCGTTTGTCCCGGTGGCATTCAGCCACGTGAGGTTT
>JACRFJ010000010.1 GCA_016217935.1 Candidatus Kaiserbacteria bacterium | reverse complement strand
GCGATTCAAGCAGAATTGCCTGAGCTTCTCGCCGCAGAAAAGCTTCTCATTATCGAATCCCCCCGCGTCACGACTGGCGCACCCGAAAGTGGTAAACCGCTCTCTATCGTGGCTCGCGCCTCGCTTGCTCCTGAAGTAAAACTTCCCGACTACAAGAAAATCGCCGCAGAGCACCCGCTTTCCGAGGACACCAATGTGTCAGACAAAGAGCACTCCGAGGCGATGGCACACTTGCGCCGCGAGCGCTCTCGCATCGACAAGATCGAAGCTGGTACGGAGGCACAAAAGGCTTCCGAAGAAGCCCGCGCGATGGAAGAAAAGGATCTCCCTGCGCTCGACGATGCATTCGTCCAGTCGCTCGGCTATGAGAATGCGGAGAAATTTTCCGACGCACTGAGGAGCAACATTAAAAACGAAAAAGAAATCCGTGCGCGTGAAAAGCGCCGTTCAGAAATCCTCGACGATCTCGTGAAAGAAAGTTCGATCAAATATCCCGCAATGATGCGTGAGTATGAACTGAACGATATGGAGGCGCGAATGACAGACGACCTCGCGCGCTCAGGCGCGACGATGGAAGGCTACCTTGCGCAGATCAAAAAATCGAAAGAAGAATTGCGCGCGACGTGGAAAGATGCTGCCGACAAGCGCGCAAAAGTGCGCCTCATCCTCAGCGAAATCGCGCGGCAAGAAAAAATCGAGCCCGATGCAAAAGCACTTGAACATGAGATTTCGCATGCCAAGGAGCACTACCCTTCCGCCGACGAAGGTGCGCTTCGCGCCCATATCCTGCACGCCATGCGCAACGAAGCCACGCTCCGATTCCTCGAGGGCGACACCCATTCGAGCGACTCAGAACAAGCAACTCACGATCACTAATTTTCTTCGCCGGCTGCGGAGAATTTGCGTGAGATCCTCTCTTTCTGTAGACTCTCTTGTATATGCAAACTACTAAATCGCAGATGCTGGTGCCGATGGTGATCGAAAAAACCTCGATGGGCGAACGCGCCTACGACATCTACTCGCGCCTCTTGAAAGAACGTATCGTCTTCCTGGGCGGTCCGATCGACAACGACGTCGCCAATCTCGTGGTCGCGCAGCTGCTTTTCCTCGCGTCGGAGGATCCGAAAAAAGATATTTCCTTCTACATCAACTCCCCCGGCGGCATGGTCTCGGCCGGCCTTGCGATTCTCGACACGATGAATCATATCCAACCAGCAGTTTCAACTGTCTGCGTCGGCATGGCGGCATCGATGGGAGCCGTGCTGCTCTCCGCCGGAGAAAAAGGCAAACGATTCGCGCTCCCCAATGCGGAAGTGATGATCCACCAGCCATCCGGCGGCGCAGAAGGCATGGCAGCGGACATCGAGATCACCGCAAAACAGATTTTGAAACTCCGCGGCAGGCTCAACAAGATTCTTGCAAAAAATACCGGACAGAAACTCGACAAAATCGAACGCGATGTGGACCGCGACTTCTTCATGGATGCGGCAGAATCTGTCGAATACGGCATTATTGACAAAGTATTGAGCTAGTTAGTAGTGAACCGCGAGGTCGCATCCCGTGCTTTTGACTACTTTCTACTAACTATTCACTATTTTCTAGTTCGTGATATATTGCCAGTACACCTTAGTATTTATGATTTCAACAAACAACGCGCATCAATCTATGCGTCCGGAACTTGTAAGAAATGTAGAATTTAAGCCATTTTCTAGCCAGTACCTCTCATAGCGGTGCGCGTCTGGAAGACGCGTATGTCATTAAAACTCATACTTATGCTCCTGGCCCTCTCGGGCCTCATCGGCATTGCAGTCGGCTATTTTCTCCGTCTCATCATCAGCTTGGGCAAGCGCGGCTCGATGGAGCTCGAGATCCGCCAGATGATGCTCGACGCGGAAGAAAAGGCGAAAGGGATCATCGCCGAAGGCGAAAAGCGTGCCGAAGAAAAAGTGCGAGAACTCTCGAGCGAGTATAAGGAACGTGAACGCGATTTGAAAGGGACCGAAGAGCGATTGGTGCGCAAAGAAGAGCACCTCGACACGCGTCAGACCAACCTCGATCACGAGCAAGAGTCGATCAACAGGAAAAATGAAGAGATTCAGAAGACGCGCGAAGAACTCGAATCAGCCGCGCGTGCACAACAGGAGAAGCTAGAGAAGATTGCGAACCTCACCGCAGAAGAAGCAAAGAACGAATTAATGAAATCGGTTGAGAAACAGTACGAGACCGACCTCGAAGGCCGCATGCGCAAGCTCGAAATCGCGAGTGATCAGAAACTTGAGCAGCGCGCGCGCGAAATCCTCACAACAGCGGTGCACCGGCTCGGCAATTCGGTCGTCTCCGACGTGCTCGCGACCACGATCACACTCCCCAACGACGAAATCAAAGGCAAAATCATCGGTAAAGAAGGTCGCAACATCCGCTCATTCGAGCGCGCAACCGGCGTCGATGTGATCATCGACGACACGCCGGGTACACTCACACTTTCTTCGTACGATCCGATCCGCCGCCAGATCGCACGCATCGCGCTCGAGAATTTGATCCTCGATGGTCGCATCCAACCGGCAAAAATTGAGGAGGCAGTGCAAAAAGCGGAAGCTGAAATCACCAATATCATCAAGAAAAAGGGTGCCGAAGCGGCGTACGAAGCAAAGGTGCCGAACCTCGATCCGAAACTCATCATGATTTTGGGACGCCTCTACTTCCGCACCAGCTATGGCCAAAACGTCCTCGACCATTCAGTCGAAGTCGCCCACCTTGCCGGCATGCTCGCCGAAGAATTGGGGGCCGACGCAGCCGTCGCGCGCGCCGGTGCGCTCTTCCACGACATTGGCAAAGCAGTCGATCACGAGGTCCCTGGTACGCATGTCGAAATCGGTCGCAGAATTTTGCAAAAATTCGGTGTCGACGAAGCCGTCGTCAAAGCGATGCAGGCGCATCACGAAGAGTACCCGTACGAAACTCCGGAGAGCATGATCGTGCAGGTGGCCGACGCCATTTCAGGCGGTCGCCCGGGCGCGCGCCGCGATTCAGTAGAAAATTACATCAAGCGTCTCGAAGAGCTCGAAGCGATTGCCAACAATCAACCCGGTGTCGAGAAGAGCTACGCGATCGCAGCGGGTCGCGAGATCCGTGTCATCGTGAAGCCGGAAGATATTGATGATCTGACCGCGCGCAAACTCGCACGCACCATCGCCGATCAAATCGAAAAAGAATTGCAGTACCCTGGCGAAATCAAAGTCTCGGTGATCCGCGAAACCCGTGTCATCGAGTACGCGAAATGATCGATCGTTTGTCGCGCGAGAAGCGCAGCTGTCTAACGGGGTGTACTCAGATAAAATTGACAAGTGTATGGTTCCGCATACGCTAAGTACTAGCTAAGAGAGGAAACGCCATGAGCGAAGAGTTCCACATCGCCCTGCGGACGCTCAATACCGCCGTGTTCGAGGTTATGTCTCAGCGCATAGTGCGGTGCAAGACTGCTTTCGGATCCCGGTGTGAGCCGAAAATTACTATGAGTGATGGTGCGATGATCGAAGAGGTCGAGGGCATCGAGCCTCTTTTCCATCAGGTACGAGTGAGCGCCGACATCGGGCGGATGAATGCGAGAGCCCTCATTGGTATTGCGGGATTGTGGGGCAATATCACGGTACGGTGCGATGCGAGAAACGCGCTGATGTTCCCTTCGTTTTTCGTCGTAGCTACATGCTCAGAAGGTGTCCTCTCCGCGGGCATTGGCCGGGATACCTGTCCGCTTGAATGCGCGGAAGCGCTATCCAAGGCGTTCTCCAAGATTGGGTTGCCGCTCATTGAAACGTGTCAGACATCCGAAGATACAGCGATACTCGGAAGCCACGCGGTAGGTGCGTGGACGACGATGCGCTTTGATTGCTTTGATCCAGTGCTGATCGCGCTGCATTGAACGAAAGGCACGCGAGAAATTAACGATGGAGGACGGGTGCGTCCTCCATCTGCTTTTGCGCCTGTGGATAGCATCGTTTCCTACTAGATTGACAGGCCGAAAATACGGCTCAAAATGGTTGGACGGGTCGAATTCAGCAAGGGTTTAGCCCATTTTAATCACTCTAAGAATTGCGCATGGCAAATAAAACAGATTTGATCGATCGCGTACACAACACGATCGGTTGCACCAAGGCGGACGCGGAGCGCGCCGTCGAATCGATTATCTCTGGGATTACTGAGCACCTGAAAAAGGGCGACGAGGTGTCGATTGCGGGTCTCGGTATTTTCGAGGCGAAGATGCGTGCTGGACGCACGGGTAGAAACCCGCGCACGGGCCAGACGATACAGATCAAAGCGATGCGGGTACCGAAATTCCGCGCGTCGAAAACTTTGAAAGACGCAGTCAAATAGTTTTCTGTTTCTCGAGAACACAAAAACCCCTGAGCTCAGGGGTTTTTGTGTTGGAAGAGATTTCCATGTAATGTACACAAGTATTCGTGTCGCGAGATGCGGGCCTGCCCGCCGTAGCTCGCGAAGCGCGCGAAGGCGGGATTAGTTTAGTGGTAAAACACGAGTTTTCCAAACTTGGGTCGGGAGTTCGATTCTCCCATCCCGCACATGGTTCCAAAAAAGCGCTTCCTCATAATCCAGATTGGACTCCTCATTTTTCTGATCGGCGCATTTATTGCATTTACGAGGCTTGCCAATATTGAGCCCCATTCGACGTTGATCGGCGTATCCACATCACAAGTCGCATCAGGGGCAAGTACAGATACCGCCACGTCGTCGACTGAGGTTGTTGTGACGACTACAACCGACGCCATCGCAGGTGAGACAAAGAGTCCTCAAAAATCCACTAAAAAAGCCATGAAACCTGAGTCCGCGACTTCTACCGAAGTGAGGCGAGTCGAAAAACCATACACAACTCCCCCACTTCCTTTCACGACGATTAATGACCATGCGCGTGCCGCCCTCGTCAACATCCTCTGCGTTCCTCGCACCGGCGGCTCCTTGCATCCAATTTCTGCGAGCGGCGTGATCATCGACCCGAGAGGTGTCGTGCTTACCAATGCGCACGTGGCTCAGTATGTACTCCTCTCCGAAGCAGCGCAGGTAGATCTCCGCTGCGAGTTACGCGTGGGTTCCCCTGCCAAAGCGCGCTACGCACCCCGAGTCATGTATCTCCCCAAGGCTTGGGTTGAAGCACATGCGAAAGACATCCTGGCGTCGCATCCACTCGGTACAGGCGAGCACGATTACGCCCTCATTCACATTGCGAGCAGTCTTGATGGCACGCCATTGCCCTCTTCATTTCCGTATCTGCAGCCAGATGCGAGAGAGACTATCGGTTTCGTGGGCGATGATGTTCTCGTCGCAAGCTACCCTGCAGAATTCCTCGGCGGGTACGCAACATACGACAATCTGTATTCGGCTACGTCAGTGACTTCTATAAAGCAGCTTCTCACCATAACTGGCCCGACCGTCGATCTCATTTCGGTGGGCGGCGTTATCGGAGCACAAAGCGGCTCATCAGGAGGCGGCGTCGTAAACGCGTGGGACAGGCTCATTGGCATCATCACGACCACCAGTCTGGGAGCGACCACCGCTGAACGCGATCTTCGTGCGATCACACTCAGTTATATAAGTGCAGACCTGCTCGCACAGAGTGGTTTTGATCTCGACCTGACGCTGCGGGGTGACCCGAGCGCGCAGACCTTTGATTTCACAAAAGATCAAGCTCCTTACCTCATAGGAGTGCTTCTTAAACAGATAATCCACTAATTTTTCGGGCTGCTGGGAATTGAACCCAGTCTACGTGCTCCCAAAGCACGCGTACTACCGGTATACGACAGCCCGGATGATCTACTAACGGGGTATACTAACATAGATTCTAAAGGACATTTTATAGGACATAGCCTGTCCTTTATATGATGTCGTCGAGTACCTGCTCGAAAAAACGACATCTGGCTGCCCTCTTTTCAGCGTCTATGATAACCCCAATCACGTCAATTTGGTACGGACGTGGGTCTTTCTTTTCTTCCATATATAGGGTCGCGGTTCGAGCAAGCTTTTTGAGCTTTTTCACGTGTACCATCTCTTCAGGCAAGTAGGACTTTTCACGTGAAAAGTCCTTGCTCAGATGGCCGGAAACCGATTTGACCTCTATAAACCTCACTATCCCGACTCCAAAGGCGATAATATCGATCTCACCCCACGGACGCAGATAGTTTCGCTCAAGCAGCTTAAAACCCTTCCGTATCAGAAATTCACACGCAATTTCCTCCCCGACATTTCCGAGGCGTCGTCTCTTCGAAAATTTCTCCATAAGGAACATTATGAAGCCTTTCACGTGAAATGCACGCCAATGTGTTACTTAAGAAACATTCAGAATCTTCATAATCCGCCCCTCGGATTGTCCTTTACGTCTTTCAAATAATACGGCTCACAATAAGGATAATTCGTGTATTCATGGACCTCTATTAGACAGTGATATGCGTGTCCGTTATCCACATATCCCCATAGTTTTCCCCAGTTTCGTCATATTTTCGACTTTTGAAATCTCGTTTCGTCCGTTTATCTTTCGCAATTCGAAATGTGCAGAAAGAAATGTCCTTGAAACGCAACTTGCTGCCGCAAGCTCATCGGATCTATGTTACAACATGCATATTTGCTTGACGCAAGCGTTTTCAGGTACTACGGTGTCGGCATCGTAAGGATTATATGAAGCCCGCCGTATATTTTGCAGGTTTCGCTCTCGTGGGCCTCTTCTCTTTTTCCGTAATCGCCACACCTGCACCTACGTTTGCCTCAGAATCGTTCAACGTCCAGGCTCGTCAGATCCTACCGCCAGGCCAGAGCACGTGCACAGAGCTCCAGGTTCGCGAGGTGACCGCATACGTGTACAACGGTACGATGGATTCCTTCGATGTCACCATCGTCGACCCCTCATATGTGGCCGTTCTCGGTACTGCTGGTAATACCTCAATCCCGTTTAACCATATGGTGCGCCGTGTCGACCCAAACGGCGGTCTTCGCATTCATGTTGATACGGAATCAGTTGCGCGCGGGAGTACCGCGACACTAACCCTTCTCTCGGCTGTACAGCAAAAGACATGCCTCGTGGTCGTCACTTTCGGAGCGACCGGCGCAGGTATGCCTTCTGGATCCGGTGCGACACCGGGCACTTCAGGTGGAGTGCCGACAGGAGGTAGTGCCTCTTCGGGTGGCGGTTCCAATTCAGCTCCAACGCCATCTCCGAGCAAGGGAAATACAGGTGCTGGCTCTTTGGGAGGAGGGAAGTCGAACTCGGGTAGTCCGAGCTCGAGCCCGGTAGTCGGCGGCGTAAAGGACACGCTCCGCGGGGTGTGCGCACTCCAGGGTGCGTATCGTCTGTGGTTTATCTTGCTTGCGATCTTCGTTATTATCGCAGCGTTTGTAGCACTTGCAGAACCACCGCTCAGCGACAGACACATTGCAATCCCAATCGCCGCAATCCTCACCCCATTCGTCCTTCTCCTCGGATTCTGGTTCTTGCTCCCGAGCTGCCGCGGTACCTTCTGGATCCCGGTCATGCTGGTCGTGATCGCTGCCGCGGGTCTCTACGCAGCACTGCGCAACAGCCCCGCCGTTGCGAGCGTGATCCAACTTCCTCCTGCGAAGAAGTAGCGTATACTTCAGCACTCGCGAAAATTTATTTTCGCTTTTCACTCGTTCCTAGTGCGGGTACGGAGAATCGAACTCCGATCTCTACCTTGGCAAGGTAGCGTTCTACCATTAAACCATGCCCGCGTTCTCGAGGATTATACAGACATGCGAGCGTATATCAAACGATATCGACCACAGCTTCACCTCTTTGGTCGAAAAAAATTTAAACGCGTATTCTTTTGAGCAAGCGCAATCGCGCCGAGAGTGCTGCGTGTTAGAATGCCGGGATGTTGAAAGAGTTGCAGGACATTGGGCTCTCCGAGAAAGAGGCACGCGTATACCTCGCCTCACTCGAACTGGGGCAAACCACGGCTGAAAAGCTCGCCAAACACGCCAAGGTGAATCGTTCCACCACCTATGTGCAGCTCGAATCGCTTATGAAAAGGGGCCTGATCAGCACGCATGAAGCAGACAAGAAAGCAGTCTTCGCGCCGGAATCACCCGAGATTTTGAAACGCCTTCTCCTCAAACAGCGCGACGACATCAATTCGCGCGAGCGAGATCTCGCGACCATCTTGCCGATGCTGGTGCAGCAGTACGAAGGCGCAGGGGAGTGGCCGCTCGTGCGGTTTTTCCCGGGTGCAAGAGAGAGTGCATCCATAGAAAATATTCTTTGGTTCCACGCATAGTGCGCATGGATACAGATTTTGCAATGTCGAAATGTTACGTTTTCTTAACACTTATCTGCAGAAAAACGCTCGCAGAGGAGAGAATCTGCTTACTTCGTATGTCGACGTACTTTGACGCGCGCACAAAAAATCGCATCGAACGAAAAAAGATGTATCATGCACCAACGCTCCCGTGGTGAAACGGATATCACGGCAGTCTTCGGAACTGCTCTTGGGGGTTCGAATCCCTCCGGGAGCACAGAGAGGCTACAATACCCGTATGAACGTCAAAGAGTTGAACGTGCCAGACGAGGTACGCGCGTGCAGCGAAAAGCTGATAGGGGCTGGCTACCAATCGTATCTCGTGGGCGGGTGCGTGCGCGATCTTCTGATCGGGCGCGAGCCAAAGGATTGGGACATCACCACGAATGCGAAGCCGGAGGAGATCCAGAAACTTTTCGACGAGACGTTCTATGAGAACGAGTACGGTACCGTCGGCGTCGTCACACAATCCGAAAATCCGCGACTCAAAGTAATCGAGATCACTCCGTTTCGTTTGGAAGGCAAATATTCCAACGCTCGACATCCCGACACCATTCACTTCAGCGACAATCTTTCCGACGATCTCAAGCGCCGCGACTTTACGATCAATGCGATCGCATATGATATCCGTGTAGGAGAAGTGATCGACGAACACGGAGGGCAAGCGGATCTCAAGCGTCGCGTCGTCGTTGCCGTCGGCAATCCGCACGAACGATTCGAAGAGGATGCGCTTCGCATGCTCCGCGCGATCCGCATCGCAGCTGAACTCGATTTTGCGTTGGATAGCAGCGTTATTGAGGGTATTGCAAAAAACGCGACACAACTTGAGAAGATCTCCCGCGAGCGCGTGCGCGATGAATTCTCGCGAATTCTACTCAGCGAACGGCCGATGCAAGCGTGTTTTTTGGCCCAAAAGCTTGGTATCTTACGATACATGGTCCCCGAACTTGAAAGCGGAATCGGCTGCGCGCAAAATCAGGCGCACTCGTTTGACGTATTCGAGCATTTGCTGCGCTCGCTGCAGCATGCCGCAGATAAAAACTGGCCGCTCGAGATTCGGCTTGCCTCACTCCTCCACGATATCGGAAAACCCGCGACACGCGCATGGTCGGACGAAAAAAAGGATTGGACCTTCTATGGGCACGATGTGGTCTCCGCGAAAATGGCAAAGAAGATCTTGCACGATCTGAAGTATCCAAAAGATTTGATCGAGAAAGTCGTTGCACTCATTCGTTGGCATATGTTTTTCTCAGACCCCGATGTCGTGACACTCGCCGCAGTGCGCAGAACGATCGCGCGTGTCGGGCGCGAGCATATCAATGATCTACTGAATCTCCGTGTGTGTGACAGGATTGGCACCGGTCGACCCAAGGAACACCCGTTTCGACTGCGTAAGTATATGTCGATGATCGACGAGGCACTTCGTGATCCGATTTCCGTCGGCATGCTCAAAATCGACGGTGATGGCCTCATGCAAATGACGGCAGAGAAGCCGGGGCCGCGAATCGGCTGGATTCTGCATGCGCTTCTCGAGGAAGTGCTCGACGACCCGGAGAAAAATACCGAAGAGTATATGCGGTCGCGCGCGCAAGAGCTTGCGAAACTCACTGATAAAGAGCTGAGAGCGCTCGGTGAGCAAGGAAAAGACCGAAAGGAAGAGGTAGACGAAGCCGAGATCAAGAAATTGCGGGAAAAACATCATGTTGAATAGGCACTGAAAAATCGGCAGATTGCAGTCTGGCTGCAATCTGCACTCATTTTCTTTTTCCCACTGAGTGGGAAAAAGAAAAGGCCACAGTTCGCTTCACTTCGTTCAGCGCCTGCAGCCCCCACCTCGCCGCCCATGCCCTTGAATCGGGCATGGGTCCCGGCTCCGGTCATTTTTCTTTTTCTGTTCAGAACGGCCCGAGCTTCGCTCGGGATATGAACAGAAAAAGAAAAATCGCCTGACGGGGTGGCCTGCAATAGGAGGTAATCTTTCTCTCTCTATAAGATTTCCTCTAAGGGGCCGCCTGCGTCAGGCGACTTTCGGGTTCTTCTTCGTTTTTCAAAAAAAGATCGCGAGAAGCTGGACAAATACCTCTACATACAGTCGACACAGAGGTGTCGTTTAACAAGTGTGCGATTATTTGTACCTATGCATCTCGTTGATGTTCGAAAGACGAGAAGATACGTAAAGATCTTTACCAAGCAGCAGTATATAGATATATAGGACAATCGTAAAGGACAAGACCTGTGGATAACGGACATCCTCGAGTTTGAGCAAGGGGAACCCTTGCTCAGATGCCTTCGTCACGAGCTTATATCGATATCAAGAGACACCGGACAATGATCGGACCCATAGACTTCCGGATGGATTCGAGCACGAGTCACGAGTGGTGCCAAATCCTTGCTCACGAAAAAATAGTCGATTCTCCAGCCGACGTTTCTCTCGCGCGCATTCGAAAAGTGACTCCACCAGGTATAAAAACCCTTGCCCTCGGTGAAGAGACGGAAGGTATCTACAAATCCTGCCTGAATGAGCTTGTCGATACCTTCACGTTCCTCTTTGGTGAAACCTTTCTCGCCTTCATTTTGCTTTGGATTCGCTAGATCGTCCTCAGTGTGGGCCACATTGAGATCTCCGCATGCAATGACCGGCTTCTCCTTTTCCAAGTGCTCGAGGTAGGCGAGAAAAGCAGGGTCCCAGCCCTTGTGGCGCAGTGGAAGGCGACCTAAATCTGGTTTTGCATTGGGAGTGTAGCAGTTGACGAGGTAAAAATGCTCGAATTCCGCTGCGATGACGCGGCCTTCGGCATTGGGGTCACCGTATTTGTCTGCCAATTGGTACTTTTTGAGAATGTCTTCAGGAAAGCCCAAAGTGACGGTTTCGGGTTTCACCTTGGTGAAGATCGCCGTACCAGCATAGCCTTTCTTGCCCTCAGATGAATTCCAGTATTCTTCGTATTCCGGCAAATCGACCTCGGATTGATGCTCCTCGGCTTTGGTTTCTTGGAAACAGAGCATGTCTGGACGGAATTTCTCTATAAATGGCGTGAGTTGTCCGCGCTTGTGAATGCTCCGAATGCCATTTACGTTCCACGAGACAAGTTTCATAGCGTGAGCGTTACATGAATACCATAACATGAGGCCTGTAAGCTTGTGTGAATCGACTCCGTCGCGACTCGTAGGGGAGGTACCTCGGAGCACGCAATGCCGAATCGAAGCGACGGACCCCTTCCACGACACGTGGTCGAGCGACAAGCAGCGCTCATGGTTGCAGCGATAAAAGCTCACAAAATCGCGCTCGGGATTGAGCCCGCGAAAACGCCGATCGACCCCGAGCTCGTTGCCGAAGCTCATCGCGCGCTTACTCATGCGCAAAACGGTAGCGAGCACGACCCGTGGAAGGTCCTCCACGATATCGACCAACACGAACCGATCCAGCGTTTCCTCAAGGCCGACGGCATCGAGGCCAAACCCTCGTAACGGCCGCATCATGCGGCCTTCCCGCTCTTTCGCTCTACAGCCGCACGCTCTCGCGTGCGGCCATCTCTTTTAAACTTCACATACGCGTCATCCTCTGAGAGATATAAACGGTAAGTGCGAGGCTCGGCACCACGTCTTACCCTTTACGAGACGCGCTTGCATAAAGTCGGCCGTCGCGTGCGCATATGACCTACCAGCTTTCTTTGTTTGCGAGAGTGCATGAGAAGGGACGGGCGGAATGGGACACATTCAATGTGGTCCGCGAGGATCGGCCGGGAGTTTTCCGCGTGGCTACTCCAATCAAGCCTAAGCCGCATTACCCCAATATCGTGCCGATTCGCAGGTACCATACCCAATCATGGAGGCCGGCGCACTAAAATTGCACTTTTCCCCGTTTGCGTATTGGCGCAGTCGGGGAAGGGGAAGATACTAGTGCCTTCGTTTACCGTGAAAAGCCTTATGCACCTCGCGGAGGTGTTTGTCGGTCACGTGAGTATACACCTGCGTGGTCGCGATGTTGGCATGTCCGAGAAGTGCTTGTACCGAACGAAGATCTGCTCCGTTTTCCAACAAATCTGTCGCAAATGAGTGCCGAATCACGTGCGGCGTGACCTTGCGCGTGATGCCTGCTTTTGTCGCGTAGCGCTTTACGATGCGTTCCACTGACCGCGGCGTGAGGCGGGAGAGATCTTTGCTTGTCCCGAGCGGAGTCGAGGGGCCTTTCTTGATCGAGCTATACCCCACAAAAAGCGCTTCTCCAAAATCGCCCCGCTTCTTCAAATAATCCGCCACCGCTTTTTTGGCTGATGCCGAAAGGAAGACGACGCGTACCTTGTCGCCCTTGCCGCGCACCGAAAATTCGTCGCGCGAAAGATCGAGATCTTGATTCAGTGAGCAGAGTTCGGAAACACGAAGGCCGGTCGAGAAGAGAAGCTCGAGCATCGCGCGATCACGAAGCGCTTGGAGCGAATCACCCTGCGGGCCGCGGATCAGACGATTGAGCTCGTCGGCGGTGATGAGATCGAGATCACGTCCACCGGTCTTCGCGAGTTCAATCCGCTCTGGATTCAGCGACTCCACGTCCCGCTTGCGCAGAAATTTGAGAAATGCGCGGAGTGCGATCAGGTGATAATTCTGCGTATTCTTTTTCATCGTACCACTCACACCCGCGGATCGATTGAGCGAGATGCGGAATTCGCGAACAGATTTCTCTGTTATCTGGCCAGGTGATTTTACTTTTGCAAACGAGAAAAATCGCCTGAGGTACCGGTCGTAATTCTCGACCGTTTTCACGCTGCGACCTTTTTCGATTTCCAAATACTCCAAAAAATCAGTCTTCAGATGCGTTACATCCTTCATAGGTATTCTCCGCCCGAGGCGGACCGGCCTCGGGCCGGGAGGAATTGATTCTTGAGCGGCGAATGTAGATCTGTAGCCATGTGTGCACCTCGATGCCTCGGCGTAGAGGTGTCGCACAATATTTTACCACTCTCCACACGCTGACACTTGTACAGAGTGATCTTCGATACAATACATACAGGTTTCAGAGGAGGGCGCGATGCGTCCCACAGCCGGACTCTCCTACGATGCTGTCATCGACGTTCAGGAAAGTGCGCTCGAAGATCGCCGCATCGAGGTCATGATCGCCGACATAGGCGCCGCCTCGATTCACTTCATCGCGATCGAGCGGGGCTGGATTGCTCTGTGTATGTTCCTCAGCCGAGCTGGTCTGCCGACGAGGGCGAGTCTGGACCGCCGGGCGATAAAGTTCACACCGAACATGACTGCGATGGCACTCACGCTCAGATTTTACAGCGGGTGTCACCGCACGAGTGTCATCTGCAGCAAACTCGTCTGAGAAAGTTGAAAGGGAGGTCGAACCTCCCTCAGTTTTTTTCTCCTTTCAAATACTTGTTTTTCTTTATTTTGTCCGGCAGATATGAATCTTTGTCATACAGTGTGTAGCCTTTGTGGTATCCGAGCTCTTTCATCAATTTCGTCGGTGCATTGCGCACTTTCATGGGAATCGGGAGATTGCCATGCTCCTCCACATCGGAGACCGCTTCCTGATACGCATCGTATGATGCGCGACTTTTCTCGGCGTTCGCCAAATACGCGACTCCGTGCGCGAGATTGATCGCACATTCGGGGTAGCCAATCGTTTCACACGCGCGAAATACCGCATTGGCGACTACGAGCGCGGTCGGTGTACCAAGCCCGATGTCTTCCGATGCGAAAACCACCATGCGTCGCGCGATGAATTTGGGATCCTCACCCGCTTTCACCATGCGTGCGAGGTAGTAGAGCGCAGCGTCCGGCTGCGATGCGCGCATTGATTTGATGAATGCGGAGATGATGTTGTAGTGTTCTTCCCCTTTTTTGTCGTAGCGAAGGTGTTTCGATTGGATCGCATCTTTGAGCGATTCAATCGAAATCTCGCCATACAATTTTTTTGCGGTTTCAAGCACCGTGATTGCTTGGCGGGCATCACCTTGTGCCATCGCGATAAGCCAATCGCGTGCATCTTTCGGGATTTTTCCGCCCGAGGCGGATCCGCCTTTGGCGGAGATTTTTTTCGCAGCGTACGCAATTATTTTCTCCATTTCTTTCTCGCTATGCTCATTGAGCACAAACACGCGACAGCGAGAGAGAAGTGGAGCGATCACTTCAAACGAAGGGTTCTCGGTGGTTGCACCGATCAGCGTAAGATCGCCACGCTCGACAAAGGGAAGTAGAAAATCCTGCTGTGCTTTATTGAATCGATGGATTTCATCGACGAAGAGAATCACTGGTTTCAAAATCGCGAGCGTCCCTCGTTTCGGAATGATTTTTTTGATGTCATCTTTGCCCGCCTCGACTGCAGAGACCTCGTGAAATTCTGCATCGAGTGCGTTGGCATAAATCCGCGCGAGTGTCGTTTTGCCCGAGCCAGGCGGGCCCCACAATATAAATGAAAAGAGTTCTTTCTTTTCGGTCGCGACACGCACGGGTTTGCCCGGGCCTGTCAGATGTTCTTGGCCGACGAATTCGTCGAGCGTTGTCGGACGTATCTTCGATGCAAGCGGCTCCATACAGTCACTCTAACAAATTCAATACAGAGAAAGCCGCGGCAAGAAAACCGCGGCTGCGTTCCTCCAAACTGAGCATTCAGATCTTAACCTTGTACCCAAGACCATAGATCGTATCGAGAATATCCTCGTCAGCCTTCACCCGCTGAACCTTGCGACGGATGCGCTTCACGTGCGAATCGACCTGGCGCTCGCCGGTCTCGAACCCGATCTCGAGTATCTTGCACAGTTGCTCGCGGCTGAATACCGTACCTGGGCGCTCGGCAAGTTCCCATAAGATATCGAATTCACCTACCGTGAATTTAATTTCCATGCCATCAAGTGTCGCCGCTCTGCGCTCGAGATGCATCCGAAACCTTCGGTTATAGAATTCTCGAGTAGATTCCGCGGCTGCGGATTCAGATCTCTTGATCGTCGATTCGATGCGGCGATAGATCGTCCGCACGACCTCTTTGACGATTCGCCCGCTCAGGGGACTCCGGAGCAGTCGATCGCCGCCTGCGTGCATGAACGCAACCTCGGCTTCAACATCCGCCGGAGCTTGCGAGTCGCGCTCCTGTCGAGACACGCCCACAATCGGGCCGGCAAATTTCAGTTTCCGGATTTCTCTCGGTATCCGTGCGCTGCCTGCTCGGTCGACATCGACCACGAGCCCGTGCTCTTCTCCATTCAAGGAGGCCATGGTGCCGTTTGAAGCGATGGCATCGATCGATGGTAATTCGAGAACCCGACAGTCTTGCTTCCTGAGATCAGATACCAAATCTTGCTGAAGGTTCATTGCGAGGATAATCATTGCCAGCTCCCGCTTCCGACCCGCATGCAATCATGTTGTGCAGACAACTGCAAGAAAGATACTCTACTGCTATAATAATCCGATGAACACAAAAAATATCGGTATCGGCATCATTGTTATTATCGTGCTTGCAGTCGGTGGGTATTTCGCATACAAATCTACGATGACTTCCGATCCGCAGACGAATCAAAACCCTCCAGCCGATCAGGTCCAAGCGCAAGACATCGCCCCGGGAACTGGAGCACAAGCAAGTCCAGGAGATACGGTGTCCGTACTCTATAAAGGACAGTTTGAAAATGGCACCGTATTCGATAGCTCCGAAGCGCACGGCAACAAGCCGCTTACCTTTGTGCTTGGCGCACCCGGCATGATCCCCGGATTTCAAATCGGTGTAAACGGTATGAAAGAAGGCGGGGAGCGTGTGATGGCGATACCACCCGGACTCGGGTACGGAAGCGCGGATTATAAAGATCAGAATGGGAATGTGATTATTCCAGGGAACTCCACGCTCATTTTTAACGTAAAACTGCTCAAGGTAGTCTCCGCGACGTCGACTTCGACCCAGTAAGCATCGCGAACACTGCCTCCGGGAGAATTCGGTCCAAAAAAGATGACCCTTGCAAAAAGCTCGGTATTATGCTATCATTTGGCCAATGCTTACAAAGCGAAAGAAGCTCAACGAGGTCAAAAAAGGTCAGCGCCACGATACGGATACGGGCTCTCCCGAGGTCCAAGTCGCTCTTCTGACGCGACGTATCGAGGAGCTTTCTGCGCATCTTTCGAAAAATAATAAAGATAAACATTCGCGCCGTGGTCTCTTGGGCCTCGTTGCTGATCGCCGGAAGCATTTGAAATACCTCGAAGAAAACAACAAGCGCATGTACGGTGCGCTCGTGAAGAAATTGGGCCTCAAGAAGTAACCGCATACGCGGTTGGTCGAACTCCGTATTTGGAGGTACACTTCGTAGAGTCTTTTTATGCGTTTTCTTCGTTTTTACACGAACTAATGCAATATTTATATGGCAATCATTAAACATCCAGAACAGCGCGTCGGTGTATTCATCGACACGCAAAACCTCTACCACAGCGCGAAAAACATCTATCACGCACGGGTGAATTTCGGCAATGTACTGAAAGATAGCGTCGCCGGCCGACGCCTTATTCGCGCTCGTGCCTATGTGGTGACGACGGAGAGCGGAGAAGAAAAAGGCTTTTTCGAAGCGCTCGCCAAAATCGGCATTGAGACACGCACAAAAGATTTGCAGATCTTCTTCGGCGGTGCAAAAAAGGCCGATTGGGACGTCGGCATGGCGGTCGATGCGATCACCATGGCGCAAAAGCTCGATACCGTGATCCTCTTTACCGGAGATGGCGACTTCATACCCCTTGTCGAATACCTCAAGGTCCACGGCGGGTGCCAGGTGGAGGTCGTCTCCTTCGGTCGCTCAACATCGGGGCGCCTTAAAGAAGTCGCGGACCATTTCCTCGACCTCGACGAAGACCCGCGCCGCTACCTCATGAACTATCGTGGCGGAGCACGACGCTCATCGCGACCTTCCGAAGCTGAGGTATCTGAAAAAGACGTCGAGAAAGAGCTCTCTGAGATTTCAAAAATCACCGGAGTCGAGTAGCAGGAAAGCGGCCAGAAGGCCGCTTTCCTTCTTGGAATCCTCACAGATACCTGCTACAGTGCCTTCATTAATATAGCCGTGACGCTCGGATAGGCAGAATTTCCCGTAAGGGTGATGCTGAAATCCGGTCGTCACATAGAGACGATATGCAAAAAAAAGAATACTCCCTCGACATTGGGGGCAAGACGATGACCGCCGAATTCAATGATTGGGCGGATCAGGCAAATGGTTCGGTGCTTCTCAGGTACGGCAACAGTGCAGTCTTGGCCACCGTCGTAATGTCGAATCGCGAATCGAACCTCGATTACTTCCCGCTTTCAGTCGAGTACGAAGAAAAATTCTATGCAGCGGGTGCGATCCTGGGCTCGCGATTCGTGCGTCGCGAGGGGAGACCCTCTGACGAAGCGGTACTCTCCGGTCGGATTGTGGACCGTACGATCCGTCCGCTTTTCCCGAAAGGCTTGAAGCGCGACGTGCAAGTGATCATTACGGTCCTCTCGATTGAAGATTACGATACCGACATCCTCGCGGTGAATGCCGCATCGCTTGCAATCGCTACTTCAGACATTCCGTGGAGCGGTCCTGTCTCTGCAGTTCGTCTTGGTGTGAAAGAGGACAGTGCAGAGGTGATCGTGAATCCGACGTACGGACAGCGCAGCGACGAGCTGCCGCCGAAAGCACTCCTCGATCTCACGGTCTGCGGTAAAGATAGTCTTATCAACATGATCGAGGTTAACGCGCGCGAAGTCAGAGAAGAAATTCTCGCAACGACACTCGCGCGTGCAAGCGAGGAGATCGAGAAAATCCAGACGTGGCAAAAACAGATTGTGGCAGAGCGCAATGTCACGAAGCAGTCATTCGTCGCTCCGACGGACACCCCGGAATTCGCTCCCGCATTCGCAGAAATCGTCGACCCGAAACTCGCTTCATACGGCGGAAAGATCGGCAAAACTGAAATCAATGAACTCAAGAGCATATGGATGAAAGAAGCGGCATTAAAATTCCTGGAGACAAAACCCCAAGCGCTCGATAGCTACTTCGAGCATCGCATGGACGAATATGTGCACGATCTCGCGATCAAAGAGGGGAAACGTGTCGACGGCAGAGGATTCGAAGAAATCCGACCGCTCTTTGCGCAAGCAGGCGGTATTTCTCCGATCATTCACGGCGCGGGTCTTTTCTACCGTGGCCAGACACATGTACTTGCCGCGCTCACATTGGGCGGTCCGGGCGACGCACAGCTCATCGATACGATCGAATTTCAGGACACGAAGAAGACGTTCATGCTTCACTACAACTTCCCGCCGTTTAGCGTCGGCGAAACGGGACGCGTTGGCGGCATGAATCGACGTATGATTGGTCACGGAGCGCTTGCAGAAAAATCACTTCGATCGGTGCTGCCGGAAAAAGAATCCTTTCCGTATACGATACGCATCGTCTCCGAATGTCTCGCTTCAAATGGCTCGACTTCGATGGCAACAGTCTGTGCGAGCACGTTGGCACTCATGGATGCCGGTGTGCCGATTAAAAAACCGGTCGCAGGCATCGCGATGGGGCTTCTCATGTCCGCCAAAGGCGGATCCGCCTCCGGCGGAATGTCGGACGCGAAAACGAATGTGTACAAAATCCTCACCGACATTCAGGGCCCCGAGGATCACCACGGTGATATGGACTTCAAGGTCGCGGGCACGGCAGATGGGGTGACCGGCGTACAGATGGACGTGAAGGTCGAAGGTGTCCCGGTTCCTGTGCTCATCGAAGCATTCGCGCAAGCAAAAAAAGCGCGCCTCCAGATTCTCGACGTGATTCTGAAAGCAATTCCTACACCGCGAAGCGACATCAGTCCGCGCGCACCGAAAATTCTCACGACGAGGGTCAAGGTCGACCAAATCGGCCTCGTGATTGGCCCCGGCGGCAAAACAATCAACGGCATCAAGGATCGCACGAAATGCGACGACATCACGATTGAGGAGGACGGCACCGTTTTTATCACGGGCAAACAAGGTTCCGCAGAAGCTGCGCTGAAAGAAGTCGAAGATCTCACGCGCGAGTACATGGTCGGCGACAGATTCGAGGGTCAGGTCGTTCGCATGATGGATTTCGGCGCATTTGTGAAAATCTCACCGAATCTCGACGGTCTCGTGCATGTATCTGAAGTCGCACCATTCCGCATAGGAAAAATCTCGGATGCCGTACAGATCGGCGATGTGGTTCCTGTCGTGATTAAAGAAATCGACGAGAAGGGGAGGTATAATCTCTCTATCAAAGCTGCCGATCCGGAGTGGGCGGCCCGCAAGGGTCTCACGCCGTCGGAAAGCGATGGGAGACGCAATGACCGACGAGAAGACAGACGCGAGCGCAGATAACAAACCGCAACCCCCGGAAGCTCCTCAGAATGCGCCCCTCGACGCGCCGCACAAAAATAGTGTGTCGGGCGGACATCTCGAAGAGCAACGTGCTTTAGGCAAAGCACAAACGTCATCTCCGGCAAAAAATGAAGGAAAAGGCCTGCAATCTGACATCGCTCAGATCCTCAGCGAGGTAAAACTTCCCGAACGACGGGATCTCGGCGTGGCATTCCCCCCGCAAGAGGCGCCTCAGCAATACGATACAATTCTCGGCGCGTCGGCAAAAACAGGAGAGCCCGGGCCGGTAGCCATACCTCACATCCAAGAAAACGTGAGTGCTGAAGCACACGAGTCCGTTGTCCCCGTGCATACGCTGAAGCAAGATCTTCAACATGTAGTCCGCGATCAGAAAATTTCGGTTGTTCGCGCAGTCGCACTTGAGCAGGAAAAAACTCGTGGGCTTGCCGCAGATGCACAGGTGCAATCGAGGCCACGCCGGCAGCGATTTGTCGGAGTAGCCTTCACCGTCGCGCTTCTTGTACTACTCGGCATCTTAGCGCTGAGCGGTGTGTATTTCATTGCAAAACAAAAAGTTGGCACCACCCCAGTTGAGATCACGAATGACGCACTCGTGTTCGCAGAGCAGACCGCGCGGTATTCCATCTCTTCGCAATCACCGCAAACAGTGAAAAACGATCTCGCGGCAGGACGCAATGCAAGTGGCGCGCTCGGCTCAATGATTCGAGTCATTCCGACCGTGGGCCTCGGCGAGAGCACGAGGCCAGCGACCTTTGCGGAATTCGCAGACGCGATTGGTGCGCAACCACCCGAGAGTCTCTTGCGCGCCTTGGGAGATACATTCTTTTTTGGTTTCCACACAGTCGATGAGAACGCGCCATTCGTCGTCGCGACGGTGACTTCGTACGATCATGCGTTCGCAGGTATGCTCGAATGGGAAAAAACAATGAATGCGGATTTGGCACCTATTTTTGCGAACGTACCCAGGCTCACCGAGGGAGAGAACGGCATTCCGACTGAACGCTTTTTCAGTGATCGGATCTTTCGTAATTACGACGTGCGAGCACTTTCCGATGACAGCGGCACGATCCAGCTCTATTACGCGTTCCCAACACGCACTATTCTTGTGATTGCAGAGAGCCCGTACACATTTACAGAAATCCTCAACCGACTGCAAGCTGCGCGGCGACTCTAACCTGGCGAGGAAAAAGGCATTTGGTATACTCGCTGCATGAGAAAAATCCCGCAAGCAGAATTGGAAGAACTGCGTCGCGCGCTCGAAGTAGAAAAAGAAGATCTCGAGGAGGAACTCGCCTCGCACGGGCGTATTCAAAATGAAACAGGGGATTGGCAGGGAGCTTCGATTGGCTTTGAAGGAGAAGGGTCTGATCCCAATGATGTCGCAGATCAAATCGAAGAACTCGCGACCAATGTGCCACTCGTCGAAGAGCTCGAAGAGCGACATCGCGATGTTTCCGATGCGCTCGAAAAAATGGACGAGGGTACCTATGGCATATGCGAGGTAAGCAATGAACCGATTCCGCTTGAACGTCTCAAGGCAAATCCTGCGGCGCGCACAACGATCGAACACGCAGACGCATAAGCTCCAGCTCGTCACTTGTGCACGGACACCGCTGGCAAGAGGAAGAGGGAGCAACTACACTTGCTTCATGAATCCCGTGAGAGGCAGAAGGGAAGTCGATCTCTTCGAATGTACACGCGGTAAACCCGTGCGGGAAATTAATGGCGATAAATTCAGTGCAGGAAGCATTGCTTCCTGCCTCTAACGGGATGAACGAAATAGAATCGGGCTTCGCGCGTGTGAGTGCCGCGCAGCCGGGGCTCCCCCACGCGCATCTTGTTTCGATTGAATGCGACATTGTACGTGGGTTGCATGCCTTCACGATCGTGGGTCTCCCCGACAAAGCAGTCGAAGAAGCAAAAGATCGCATCGCGGCTGCGATCAAAAACACCCCTTCGACAAGCTCAGGACAAGCAGGAGATTTTGAGTCTCCGAAGCGCAGCAACAAAAAGATCGTCTTCTCGCTCGCGCCCGCGGAGTTAAAAAAAGAAGGTGCCGTATTTGACCTTCCGCTTGCGCTTTCATTCCTCCTCGCGTCAGAGCAAATACTATTCGACCCAAAAGAGAAGCTCTTTGCCGGTGAGCTTGCGCTCGATGGCACCGTGCGCCCAATTCGTGGTGCACTGTCGATCGCTCTTAGGGCTCGAGATGGAGGATATACCGAGCTCTATCTCCCGCAAGAGAATGCCGAGGAGGCATCGCTCGTATCCGGTATTGAAATCTATCCCGTGCAGTCCCTCGGAGAAACGCTCGCACACCTCGATGAGGAGAGTGATTTCGCGATCGCGGCCTATCGCACGTCGCGCCGCGAAACACATACCTACGAAGAGGGTGTTTCCCTCTCCGACATCCGCGGACAAGAGACTGCAAAGCGCGGTCTCGAAATTGCAGCAGCCGGGCGACACAATATTGCGCTTTTTGGTCCGCCAGGCACCGGTAAAACAATGCTCGCTCGAGCTGCAGCCGCGCTACTCCCGGATTTGAGCGAGAGTGAGATTATTGAAGTTACGGCAATTCATTCGTACGCGGGAGTCGCCGATCGGGCCGTGATCCGACCGCCATTTCGCGCGCCGCATCACACATCGTCGTACGCGTCGCTCATCGGGGGAGGAAGTGTACCGCGGCCCGGCGAAGTGACACTCGCGCATCGGGGGTTGCTGTTCCTCGATGAATTCCCCGAGTTCCATCGTGATGTGGTCAATGCGCTCAGAGAACCGCTTGAAGATGCACAGGTCTCCGTTGCCCGGGCGCGCGGATCTGCCACCTTCCCCGCAAATTTCATGCTCGTGGCGGCGCTTAACCCGTGTCCGTGTGGAAAATACGGAACGCGCGAATGTCGATGTATGCCGCACGCGATCGATAAATACAAACGGAAGATTTCCGGTCCCGTGGCTGACCGTATCGACCTATGGGTTCACGTCGGAGAGATGCCGCCGGAGACACTGGCGATGAGGAAGCGCGAACGGGACAACCAAACGCGCGAGATGCGCGAACGTATTACGAAAGCGCGAGAGAGGCAGCAGAGTCGTTTTGAGGGATTGAAGCAGGTAACGACGAATGCAGACATGGGTCCAAAAGAGATCGAATCGCTCGCGCAGCTTACACCGAAGGCGGAAGAAACTCTGCAGGGCGCCGCTCGCTCGATGAAGCTCTCCGCTCGCGGCTATCACCGCACGATCAAGCTTGCACGCACTATTGCTGATCTCGTGGCGTCGGATACGATCGAGCCCTCGCACATGCTCGAGGCCCTCCAGTACCGACAGCGAGAACTCTAAGTATGAAATATAAGAACCCAGACCGATTTTTTCTTATCTTTCTCTGCACAATTCTGGTGACGAGAATGTTTTTGTTTCTATTCCGTTTACACAGTCCCGTGATCGGCGAATTCCCGCTGCATCACTACATGTACGGATTCTTGCTGATCGTGATTGGGCTTGCACGCCGATCCCTCCCTGCATATGCAATCGGATGGGGGCTCATTGTGGATGAACTGATGATGTTCCCGCTCCAAGCAAAAGACTGGCATGATTATTTTTCGCCTGCCTTCGCCGCTGGCACCACTCTCTTTTCCGCGATCGTCTTTTACTTCAGATCACACATTGTCTACCCAATCACTGAGGGTCAAAATACGAGGCCTCTCTGATGTGCCTTACTCGTGCTCGTGATGAGGAGAGGTGTCTTTCTGTTTTATAAACGCAAAGGCAGCCAACGTGCTCCACACTGAGTGCGCGTGTTCGTGAATTGTGCCATCGATACGAGCAGAGGATTGTCTGAAGCTATACAGGCCAATGCAAAACACGAGTAAGGCACCAAGAAGAGCGACGAGTGCGATTACGATCGCACTTTCCTGGTCCGCAAACTTAAACGCGAAAACTGAGAGCGCAACAAGGCCGAGCGCAGTGCGAATGTACGAGAGGAGGGTGCGTTCGTTGGCGAGCACGGTGCGCTCACGAGCAAGTTCATCGCGGCGTGTGGTGTCCTCAGTCATTACTTGCTTTATCTCACGTTTCGCCAAATTTGCAAGACCCCCCTGTGTATACGGTTAGATTCTCTCCTTGCTCTCGGAAAAATAGATACGGTTGCGCTTGAGACCAAGTGACGCAAGACGCTTTATGACAAAATCTTTCATCTCCCTTTCGCTTTTGAAACGTACCACCTTCTTTCGGTCAATGAGGGCCCACTCTCCCACTTCCCGTAAGACGTCGACTTTATTGAAGACAAGATGCGTGACTCCATTGATATGGATTGCACGTTCGAGCGTTTGCATATCCATCCAGTTGCACTGACGGCGGCGTCCAGTCGTTGAACCAAATTCTTCACCGATGTCTCCGATTCTATTGAACACCGTACCTTTCGGCTGGAATTTTTTGCTACCGACGTACGTCTCATAAATTTTCGCAACGCCCCAGACATGACGTACTGCATTGGCGGGCAACCCATTGAGAAGCGCCCCCGCAATCGTGCAGTGCGACGAGGTCACAAATGGGTAATCACCCCAATCGATGTCGAGTCCGAATCCTTGCGCACCTTCGGCAAGAATTTTTACTGGCTTGCCCGAATACCATTCCCGATAGAGATCAACGAGGTAAGGTTTGAGTCGCGCGATTTGTTCTGCACGTACGCCGGTACGCCCGTACTTGTCGCGGTATGCAGGGCCGTTGCCTCGTCCGGTCGTGCCGATTTTACCTCCCCTTTTTTTATCTTCTGCTTTGTGCGCATCAGTAATGACGTGCGCATTGCGCGCGATAAAGATTTTGCCCTTTGTTCGCACGCCTCCATCCTCAAGCATCTTGATTTCGCGTACGAATTGATCCGGATCGAGCACGCAGCCGGCACCGATCACACTGCGTATACCGAAAAAAACTCCCGCGGGAATATGGTGCGTAATGAATTTTTGACCTTTATGGAAAATGGTGTGCCCCGCGTTGCAGCCGCCGTTGTAGCGGAGCACATGAGTGTAGGAGTTTTTGTTGCTCAAGTAGTGGGCGACTTTTCCCTTACCGCAATCTCCGTATTGCAGATCGACGATCACGTCGGCAACAATCATGGCTGCCCTATCGTAGCATGATCACACGCGGAGGAAAACCGGGTTTAGAGAAGGATCTGTACGAGTATCGTTGCGATACGAAGTATGTCGTTCAGCATAAACGATTAGAATGGATTGCGTATACCATTACGGATCTCGAAGTGCAGGTGCGCGCCGGTCGAACGGCCAGAATTGCCGACGTATCCGATCACTTGTCCTTGCACCACGTGTTGCCCCGCATTTACGATCACATTCGATTGGTGGGCATAGAGCGTTTGTGAACCATTGTCGTGTTGAATGACAACGTACCTCCCGTAGCCCCCATTGTACCCGGTCTCCTTTGCCACGATGACATCCCCCGCGGCAGAGACCATGATTGGCGTACCGACTGGGGCTGCAAGATCGATGCCGTTGTAGCCGTGAATGCCCTGCGTTTTCACGTAGCGCGCGAGCGGTGCCATGTAGTATCCGCTTCGCACCGAGGTGCTCACGGTAACCACTCTGCTGAGGATTGGCTTCGGTGTCGGCGCTGCTGCAATCTCGCCGTTGGGGATAATGAGTACTGCGCCGACGGTAAGGCCTGATTCATCGAGCCCGTTGTAGCTCGCGATTTCTGCCGCATCTGCTCCATGCTTTTTCGCAACCGATGCGAGCGTATCACCTTTTTTGATCGTGTAGCGTACACCGGTTACTGGCAAAATGGTGAGTTTCTGTCCAACCTTCAGTGATGAGCCGCGTGGGAGATCATTCGCCCACAAAATAGTGTTCGGCGAGACATCGAAGAGACCTGCGATCTCAGAGAGTGTATCGCCCTCACGAACTACGTACACACTGATCGTCGAATTTTTCGGCTTTTCAATGTCAGCGATCGTACCTGCGGGGCCATCTTCCGGCAAGAGCGCCGTATCATCGACAATCGTAATGTCACCCCCGCCACGATTCGGAGATGGATCCAAGTTGGTTGCAGGTTTTAAAAGCGACATTGTCTGTACATTACCCGAGCCAGAGACAGTTTCTGCCTCAGCAGTATTTCCTCTGATAGAGGCTCGCAGAAAACTGAGCACCGACGCATGAGCGATCGCGGGAATCACCGACCCGACGACCAAAAGCAAAGATATGAGCGAAACCGTTATACGTCTCACGCCCCATCTCCTATATGTATTCCCAAGAGCTCCTTGCGAGTGCCGGGATTCTTTTTTTGTAGACAAAATAGGCCACGTCAACCGACTTTTTCCGTCGTACCACGGCAAGAGAGGGCGTTTTCGCGCCTACCCCGACTATAGTGAGACTTGAAGCCAGTTTTTAGCGGTAACAAGAAGGGAAGTTTCAGATTTCGGCTTAAAACCTCGGTTTTTTGAGGTGCCGCAGAGAGGACTGTATATGCTACCGGCCCATTCACCCTACCGAACGAGGCATTCATAGTCAATTCATAATCGGTTAGGCGAGTGGATAACTGGCCTGTCAACCTGCAGCGTATCCAACCCCTGTCAACCCCAAAATTCATCTTCGGAAAAATGCTATAGTTCCTCGGTGAAATATCTTGAGGGTCTCAATGATCGGCAAAAAGAAGCCGTGCTGCATACCGAAGGACCACTCCTTATCATCGCCGGGGCAGGGGCAGGAAAAACCAAGACCATTACGCATCGCATTGCGCATTTGATAGAGCGTGGCATCGCACCACACGAGATTCTCGCGGTCACGTTTACCAACAAAGCTGCCGGTGAAATGCACGATCGAATCCGAACTCTTGTCGCAGGCGGCAAAGGAATGCCCCTTGTCGCCACCTTCCACGCGCTCGGCGTACGAATTTTGCGCGAATTCCACAGGGAAGCCCAGTTACCTCGATCGTTTACGATTTGGGATCGCGATGACAGCGTCCGATCGATTAAGGCGGCACTCGAAAAACTGGACATCAAGGAGTGGCCACCGAGGAACATCTTGGCAACGATCTCGCGCGAAAAAGGAGACGGTGTTTCGCGCCACGAATACGCGGAGCGTGCGCGCACCTTCCGCGAACGTGCGGTCTCACAAGCGTGGGATATGTATGAGAAAGCTTTGCGCGAAGAAGACGCGCTCGATTTCGACGATTTGCTTTTTCGTACTCTGCAGGTACTCACGAGTTCACACGAAGTGCGTGCACGCCTACAGAATCGGTGGCGCTACATTACGATCGATGAATACCAAGACACCAATCGCGCGCAGTATGAGATCGCACGGATCCTCGCGGGGGAAACACGTAATATCTGTGTAGTCGGTGATATCGATCAGAACATCTACAGTTGGCGTGGAGCTGATATCGCACATCTGATGGGATTTGAAGATGCGTTCTCCGGGACCAAGGTTGTCCTCCTCGAACAAAATTACCGTTCGACACGCACCATTTTGACTGCGGCGAACACGGTGATCGAGAAAAACAAGCGCCGTAAACCGAAAATACTGTTCACAGAAAACGGGACGGGAGAATCAATCGGACTCTACGCGGCAATCAACGAAATCGACGAAGCGTGGTTTGTCGCGCAAGTCGCGCGTGAAATGATCGAGGGTGGCACGCGCGCAGGCGAGATCGCGCTGCTGTACCGTGAAAACTTTCAATCACGTGTCCTCGAAGAAGCAATGCTCAGTCACGATGTGCCCTACCAAGTCCTCGGCGTGCGCTTCTTCGAACGCAAAGAGGTGAAGGATACACTCTCGTACCTGCGCGCTGCACTCAATCCAAAAAGTCGCGTCGATTTGCTTCGCATCGCAGGAGTCCCTCCACGCGGAATCGGCAAAGTGACGCTGGAGAAAATGCTCGATGGAAAAGAAATCGAATTGCCGAAAGCGGCGGCCGCAAAAGTCGCCGCGTTCCGTAACGCGCTCTTACATATCAAAAAAGGAATAGAAACTCTTCCACCATCCGAAGCCGTCGCCTACGTACTTGAAGCCTCTGGCATGCAGAAGCACTACCATGGTACTGATGAGGGACGCGAACGCCTTGACAACATTCGCGAGTTCGTCAATTTTGCAACTCGGTACGATTTTGAGGCGCCATCGGTCGGCATCGAGAAACTTCTCGAGGAGGCCGCACTCCAGAGCGACCAGGATGAGCTCGACGAGAAGCGGGATGCAGTCTCACTCATGACGATTCATGCGTCCAAAGGCCTTGAATTCGACGCCGTGTTTGTGACTGGGCTCGAGCAGGGGCTCTTTCCATCGATTCGGGAAGACAATCCGCCAGCTGGCGGACGCGATCCAGAAGAGGAGCGACGTCTCTTTTATGTAGCGCTCACACGTGCCCGGAAGCGACTCTTTCTCAGTTGGTCGGGAGACAGAATGCGGTACGGCTCGCGCGAGCGCACGTTGCCCTCCGAATTTCTCGACGATATCGATGAGCGACTCGTTTCGCGCATCCGTCCCGGGGCGACCGGCGTCGGTGAGGGAGTCATTGAATAAAGGTCCTGTCATACTATTTCTACGCTATAGCGTAGAAATAGTATCTGGCCATTGAATTACGTTCGCACCGATTCCTTGCTACTTGGTACCTGATCCTTGATACTTGCCCCGATGGGTTCCCGCCTTGGTCAACATTTTTTGAAGCACACGTGGGCGGCGCGCAAACTCGCGCATGCGGCGGCACCTCGAGCAGGAGAGACAATCGTCGAGATCGGTCCGGGTAAAGGCGTCCTCACGCGCGAACTCCTCGCGCTTAGCTCCGTGATCGCAATCGAAAAAGACGAGACGCTCGTAGCGAAGCTGCGCGAAACCTTCGCCACTGAACTCGATTCAGGAAGATTACAGATCATCTCCGCGGATATCAGAGATATCACTCCGGAGCAGCTCGGACTTCACGCAGGATCGTATGTAGTTGCAGCCAATATTCCGTACTACATTACCGGCGAGATCATTCGTCAGTTTCTTTCGACCGATGCACAGCCGCGTGCAATGGCGCTCCTCGTACAGAAAGAAGTGGCTCAGCGGATTGTGAGCAAAAAAGAAAGCATCCTCTCGATTTCGGTGAAAGCGTACGGGATACCAAAGATTGTCGAGAAGGTTTCGCGCACGCACTTTTCTCCACCACCAAAAGTGGATTCGGCAATTCTGCTGATAGCCGATATCGCGAAGAGTTTCTTTAGAGAAATTTCCGAAGAGCGTTTCTTCGCTGTTGTACGAGCGGGGTTTGCATCGAGACGGAAATTTGTCGCCAACAATCTTTCTGCTCTATTCGACAGGGCGACCGTTCAGCAGCATCTTGAGGCTGCAGGCATTGCTGAAAAAGCTCGCGCAGAAGACGTCTCGCTCGAACAATGGAAAAAGCTCGCGCAGTGACTGCTTGGTCACAAATATTTTGCTCGCCGCTTTGCTGCTGGCTCGGCCACAACTCTCGCCGCGTCGTCACGCGGCTCGGTCGCGGCCCCACCTCGCAGTGCGGCACGCTTGCCGCACATCGCTCCGGTTCAGTTCACAAGAAGAAAACGATGCGCAGGCATCGTTTTCTATTGAGAACTGCCCATCATTTGAATCGTGATGCCCGGATAGATGATGATCGGTATAACGGAAACCAAGCAGTAATAGGGGACCGACGCGAGACCGAGGAGCCACTGTCCCGGATGCGAGGGTGCACCAAAACGGTACGTTTGTGTCGATGGGGTCCAGACGTAGTCGCCGCCAATCGGTGGCCCCACGCGAGCCCAGATCGCTTGGTTGTAACAGTTGACCACTTGACCCACCTGACCACCGAACGGAAACGCGAATACGGCTACGGGAAAGAGAAGAGATGCAATCACAGTGAGAGTCGCGACACGCATGCATAAATTATACGCTATGATTTATACATGGGGAGAATCAAGGCGCATCCATACATTGCTGCAGTGATTGGCGCACTCATCTTGATCTTGATCGGAACGATTATGATCCAGCGACGATCGCTCGCAACTCCGGCATCGCAATCGAGCGCGTGGGGGGGAGGGACGACGCTCTTTGATCCATCTGCATACATCCCAAGAAATACAACCGAAATCCCGCAACCCGATAGATCAAACACGAGCACAGCCGGGCCGTATACGCAGCCGGGGACATCCAGTATTACGATTGCGACGAGTGGCAATCAAGGATTCAACTTCTCAGATTTTCTTGCCCAACTCTCCGGTACCTCGAAGAAGAGTGTGGAGAACTCGCGCGTAAGCGGAAACGGCGTTACAACCCTCGATCCGTACTCACTCATTCCAACGGGGCTCCTCAGCGCCTCTTCAGTACGCACCAGAAGCGAGAGTGAGCAGGAGCTCTTCGACTACGGCAATAATGTCGGCACGTTCATCCAAGCGTTCGACTCGCAAAATACTTCCATGATCCAGGTCTTGAAAGGGCAGGTTGAAGACCGAGAAGACAAAGCGAAAGGCGATGCCGTTCGACACCTGGGACGCTCGCTTTCAAGCATTGGTGAGAGTATGCAAGGCCTCGAGCCCGTGCCTGCAGGAGTTCAGAGTGCGCACACGGCACTTGCCAAAGGGTACAGAGACGCGGGAGCGGCACTCACCAAGATCCCGGACACGGAAGGTGACCAGGCGTTCATCGCCGCGATAACCGCATACAACTCCGCCGCAGAGATGCTTACCAAAAAATATGTCGCACTCGCACTGCTTTTCTCGACGCGTGGTATCCGGTTCAGCTCCGAGGACTCTGGTAGTGTGTTTACATTCACGCAGGGAAGTTTTTAGACTCGGATCCGCAGAAAAACTGGATATTTCGGCCTGCGAGCACTTTCGCAGGTTATACTTCTATTGTGGAAAAACTGCGCTCTCTCATACGCAAGTCTTCTCCTATTGGCATGACGGCTCTCTGTGCTTTTCTCACGCTCCTCGGAATGAGCGCCTGGCGCATCGTCTCACTCACGCAGGCACGCACCGTAACTGCACACGCCTCAGTATCAGAAAGAACTTCTCCAACACCGGGTGCTAACTGGCAGCAGGAGATGACACTGCTTGGCCTCGCGACGACGAGTGATCCCAACGCAGCCTCCGCCGGCGACCCGATCGCACTCATCGGCCCGTCAGTGATCGGACAGTTGATCGGCACCTTTGCCGGACTCGCAGGGAGTGGTACGTATTCGTCAGAAGCGTTCGCAAAAGCTGCGGAGTCAATCGCGCCGAACGTGAAGGCGATTCTGAATTACAAAACGTATGGAGTAATCGATATCAAAACTGACAACGACACTTCCTTTGATCGCATGCTCACCTATCGCGCTGATTTACGAGAAGCGCTCGCACCGCTACTTGAAAACACCGAAAACGAACTCGACATCTACGCACGCTACATCGAAACAAGCGACACCGACAACCTCGCGCGACTCCAACACGCATCCGTGCACTATCACAAGGCAGTTGAAAATCTCGCGCTCATGACAGTGCCTAAAGATGCAGTGAATTACCATGTGGCGATCCTCAACGCGACGCAGGAATTTGGGGCAACGCTCGACGCGATAGCGACGCATCCGGATGATCCGTTTGCCATCGCAGCACTCCTGCGTTCATACAATAAAGCAGAAGCCGATATGTACACCTCGTACGATGGGCTCGCATCGTACTACGGGCAAAAAAGACCATGAGTGCACCTCGAGCCATCTTTGCATCGTTCGCCATCGCATTCATCGCGCCGCTGCTTGCGGGCGCACAAACAACTCAGGCGCCACAGGCAGGCGTTCAGACGGTGAACTACTCGTTCCAGCGCGATGGTATCTTCGGGTGCAACCGCAATAATTCGTATTCGCAAAGTGTCGGCTCGCAAGTCGCAATCCAGGGAGTCTATGTACCCGTTTCCGATGCAGCGGTGACGCTGAACACCGGCATCCTCGTATACAAAGAGTGTATTTTGCGCGAGGTGCTCAATCGCCAGAAAGAAGCCGCTGCCTCTGCATATGATCGGCAAATGCAGTTGCTTTTCACGACGGGTCGCGATGGCAAACCACTCTTTTACCAAAGTGGAAAAGAACAACTCGAAGCGAGAGATGCCGGTGTATTGAACGGGCTCCAGAGCGGCGTGCTCGCGACAGTCAACCCGACAATTCGCGGTACGGTCGAACGAGCTGTCGCGAAAGGATACGTAACAAACACGCGACGCGGAAACACCGTACTCTCATGTGCGTATACTGATCTTGCGGGTCTCTACAGTGGCCGTCCGAAGGGATCGATTATTGACGCGCTTGAGGCGGTACAAAATCCAGCGTGCGATCCGCTCTACGCATACGAATCAGGAAGACAAGTAATCGGAGACATCGGACAGAACAGAGTTGATGAGATGCTCTTGAAACTCGGCTGGTACCAAGGAACATACGCGCGGGAAACCTTGGATGCGTACGGAAATCCGGTGGTCAATACGCCGGGGTCCATCATCCTCCAGAATGAAATTCTTTCGCTGCAGTCTGGGTACACCCAGCTGCGCAATGCCAACGACATCGGACAGATGGTGGGTGCCCTCTATGCGGGGATCGCCAACCAGGCGGTTGCCGACACGCAAGGCCTCCTCGGCTTGACGCAAGCTTCGTCGGGACAGCTCTCGTACCTCGATCGATTGGCGCAAGAATCTTCCACGGGACTTCGCAACGCGGCGGCAAACGCAGCACTACAGACGCTCCTTGGCGCACAAGAGATCGAGAGAGTGTACGGATCTGCAATGAATGCGATCGCTGCGACACTTGCAGGCGCAATTTCGTCACTTCGTGGCGCCGAGAGCAAATGTTGGGATCTCATCATTCAAAATGTCTGTGCCTCAACTCCGACCGGCGGCAAATGTTCCGGAAAGAGTGGCAACCAACTCAAAATCGCAACGTCGACACAATTCTCGCAACCGATCGTTGACGACCAGATCCGTCCACTCGCTGAAACGACCGCAAACAACATCACGGTCTCACAAAATGCGCTCACACTTATAGGCCAACTCATCGCAGGTGTCACCAACACCGCATCGATCACCGCGCAACGACTCGCGCTTCAGCAGATCGATATGCTGATTTCTCAAAGGCGCCTGCACAATTCGGCCGATGTGCAGCAAGCCCAGCAGTCACAATCTGCGGTGAAGCAGTCGATGGATACGCTCGTGTCGGATACGGTGAAGCTCTGGGGAGATTCGACAGACGCGACCAAGGGATGGTGCAATGTGAACAACGCAGCCGTCATCGATCGATGGGATCGGGCGTGGCGATAACGATATGCAGTACTGTACAGATGTAACGAAGAAGATGCTCCTCGGCTCTGCTGTTATCGCACTCTGCTTCGCATTCGTGACAGCAACACCGTCGCCCGTGCACGCGGCGGAGCCTCCTACCAGTCAAGCCGACTGCACAGATGGAAGCACCTATCGGGTTGAGCCGAGCGGTGAGGGTCGATGTCTCACCAAAGTAGAGCTGGAGAAGAGCAATGCGCTGAACGGCCTCGGCAATACGCAGTGCGATCGGATCGTCGACTTCTTCGACACGCGTTGTTGGGGACGCGTCATCAGCGTCACGATTGGCACGATGCTTGTTGCACTCACTGCATACCTCTTGGAGCTTGTGACACTTCTCTTTAACTGGCTCACGTATTACACCATTGTCGCGTTTGGGGATAGCGCAAATGGGTTTCTGACGACGAGTGTGCAGACAGGGATTAATACCGTGTGGACCGTTTTCCGTGACATTTCGAATATTCTGATTATCGGATTCTTCGCGTTTATCGCGATTTCTATCATTCTCGGCCTCGAGAAATTCGGTCAGAAGAAATTGATAGCTCGCGTTCTCATTGTTGCTGTACTTATCAACTTTAGTCTACTCTTTACGAAAGTGATCATCGACGGATCGAACTTCCTCGCGTTTCAATTCTATAGAGCGAGCCTCGGACAGCAGATCGTCGACCCCGCGGGACCAAAGCTCGCCTCAAACCAAGTGGCGGCGGATGCTTCATTCGCGCTCCCGCAAGACGGAATCGCCGGTGCATTCGTAAAAGCGCTCGGCGTCACGAGCGTTCTCGACGTGCGGAAAAAGCTGGAGGGCATCGGAAACAACCCCGACGGTGGCGGATGGGTCGCACTCATGCACGGCCTCTTCGCGGGAACGCTCCTCTTTGTAGCAGCGGGTGTCATTTTGTACGGCTGCTTGCTCCTGGTGAGCCGTGCAATCTACCTCGTATTTTTGATGATCACATCATCGCTCGCGTTTGCGACATTTCTCGTGCCCCAGCTATCGACTGAAGGAGCGGGACAAAAATTTGGATGGAATGCCTGGTGGACTGCGCTCATAAAAACAACGGTCTTCGCCCCACTCCTTATGATGCTCCTGTGGGCGACGCTTACGCTTGCAAATGCGATGCCGCACGCGCAAGGTGGCACGCTCGGGGGACTCATCGGGGATGCCAAGAATGTATCGAATTGGAACGCAATGTTCTCGTACGTGATTGTGATCGGCCTCCTCTTTGCATCGCTGAAAGTCGCGAGCAGTCTCTCCTCGACAATTGGCGGATTCAATTTCCTCACATCGCTCCCGCTCCGGCTCGGTGCAGGAATCGCAGCGCCAGTTTTGCGCCAAACTGCTGGGAAGCTCTTCTATGGCCAACAGAGAGGTTTGGAGAAAGAGTCGGAAAAAATCCGTGGCAAGGCAGGGCAAGCACGGCTTGAAGCGCTCGGTCACACTTTCAGGGGCGAGGAAGCGCTTGCCGCTGAGAAATCTCGCCAGGCTGAACGTCTCGAAAAACTTTCCGGAGAAAAATCGCTCCAGGCCGCGAAAGCAGGTAAATTTGCCAACAGCAAATACAATCTCGGGGATGTCGCAGCAGTTCAAGTGATCGGCAAACAGCTTGGCCTCGACATCGGCAAGTCCGGAAAAGAAACAAAGGGCTATGCAGACCAAGTCAAAGATCTCGCCAAACACGCGGCGGAAATCGCCGGAAAAGCAGGACAACCGTCGAGGGAGCAGATCAGGGAGGCGCGCGAGACAGCCGAAAGGGTAGTGCAGGCGCAACGCGAAGAAGGACGTCTCACGCGCGAAACGCTTCAAAAGTCGGCAGAGGAAAATATCAAATTAGTGAGAAGCGCCAGTGAGGTGGAGACCAAGCCGCTTGAAACGGAAACCAAGCGTCACGAGGCGACACTGAGAGACGCTGACAGCAGGAAAGTTGTAATTGAAAATCAGTACAAAGCTGAGATGGCGAGTGCAGACCCCGCGCGTAGGCGTGAGGCTGAAATCCAGCACCAGCGTGGACTCGACGAACAGGAGAATCGCATTCGCGAAGCGCAGGAAAAGCTCGCCGACGCCAAAGGTAAGCTCGCTTCACTCGACACGAAGCAATACACAATCCGCAAAGCAGATGGCACGGCACTCGAACTCTCTGCTGCAGAATCGAGGATGCAGCACGAAGATGCGAAACAAAATCTTACTGCATACAAGACAGAGACGCAGCAGAAGTTGGAGCAAATGAAAACTGACGCAGTAAAGGCAGTCAATGAAAGTGCCGGCGCAGTTGCTGATATCGTTGCCGCACATGAAGCGGGCATCTTCGGACGTACACTCGGTATCAACAAAGATGTTGCAGAAGCCACTCGAAAGAAAATGAAGGACGACAAGGGCGCGATCTCGCAGATGAAAAAAGCTTGGCAAGAAATAAATAAAGAATCCGGAAGCGCTCCTGTGCAGACGTCCACACCATCTTCAACATCGACTGCATCGTCAACCACGGGTGGAAGCGGCGGTACGGTGCACTAAATTTATATGGATCCAGACACGATAAAACTTCAAGAAAAGCTCGACGACCGGTTTAAACAGCTCCCGCTCGTCGTACAGAACGCGATCACATCCGCCGATGTCGAAAAACGACTCCGCGAACTCGCTGAGACCCACAAGCTGCACCTCGATCAGTGGGGCGCTCTTGAAAATGAAGTGATGCTCGCGCTCTTGGGTTTTCAGCGTGCGGAAGATCTTGCAAAAAACATCGCGAGCGAGGTCGGAATTACGGCCGAGATCGCGCAGGCACTCGCAGGTGATATATCGAAAGTCGTATTCGAGCCAGTTCGCGCGGAACTGGAGCGCGAACTCGATCATCCAGAAGCGCAAGCGACAGCACAGACCTCGGTTGAAAGCGCCCGTACACAGATTCTCGCTCAATCTTCATCTTCGGACGTGCCCAAGGCTTCGGCGATTATCCCTGCAACTCCACCTCAGCCAAAACCAGAAGGAAAAGCGATCCGCGTACCAGTCGAAGGGTATGAGAATGTCGCAAGTCACGCGCGAAAAACGATCGACGGTGATCCGTATAGAGAACAGCTCGTCTAGTTTGCAATTCTAGTTTGCAATTGAGAAATCCTTATCAACACCCTAACTCTGAGCAAGGGTTCCCCTTGCTCAGAGTTTGCTATTCTCTGAAGATGGAGCGCAAGGTGCCATTCGTGGAAACGAACTATTATCATCTCTACGCACGCGGGGTAGAGAAGCGGCAGATCTTTATGTCTGAAGCTGACAATAAGCGCTTTCTGCTGCTTCTTTTAGCGTGCAACAGGAAAAAGCCCGTCAGGATCGACAATCTTCTCCGTAAATCTGAGCAAGGGGAACCCTTGCTCAGGGTAAGTGACGGTGAGTCGCTCGTTGATTTGCTCGTTTTTGCACTTATGCCGAATCACTTTCACTTAGTAGTGCGCGAAAAGGCAGCCGGGGGAACCTCAAGATTTATGTTAAAGCTCATGACTGCATACTCTATGTTCTTCAATACAAAATACGAACGCAGCGGGCCTCTATTTACACGACCATTTCGCTCACAACATGTAGAGAACGACGACTATTTTCGATGGCTGTGGGCCTACATACATCTGAACCCGCTTGCTCTCCAATTCACGGATTGGGAGCAGGTTGGGATAGAAAACATTGATAATGCGTCTCGCTTTCTTTCTTCATACAAATACTCAAGTTTACTCGACTACGCAGGTGCAGAACGTCCAGAATCGCGCATCCTCTCAAAAGGATCGCTCCCAGCGGACATCTCTTCGCTCCATTCCGCTGATGCGCTTATGAAAATCCTTTTAGACTTCAACAAAAGCGGCATAACGATACCTGGGAGTCTCACAACACTGTTATAATTTCTCTATGCAATTTCAGGTACCACAGTTCATTGAGGTTGAGGACAAAATCTTCGGACCGCTGACGTTCAAACAGTTCGTGTTTCTCGGCGGCGGCGCGGGCATTGCTTACATGTTGTGGCGTCTCTTGCCGCTCCTTCTCGCAGGACCTTTCATCGCGCTCGTCGGCGCCTTGGCGGTCGCGCTCGCGTTCGCACAGTACAACGGCAGACCATTTATCGTCGCGATAGAGCACGCGTTCTACTATGGAGTGCGCTCCAAGCTCTACTTATGGAATAACGCATATAAAAAAGCGACGGTAGAGACCAGGAAAGCAGCCCTACCTGCAGAGGAAGGGGAGGTGTACATCCCGCGACTCTCGGATTCAAAATTACACGAACTCGCGTGGTCGCTCGACATCAAAGAGCGTATCGCCGCGGGTGTGGCCAACGACGACGAGCGACACGTGAAGCGCACTGCCGAAGATCTGGTCACAATTCACACCGCAGAAGAAGCTCGTATATAGGCTATGCCCGGCACTGAAACTACGCGTTCCAACACTCGATCGACGCAGGAGTTCGTACCGATTTCTGAAGTGCGCGATGGCGTGGTGCGGCTGAAAGACGGAGGGCTCCGCGCCGTGCTCCTCGCGTCGTCACTCAACTTTGCGCTCAAATCTGAAGACGAACAGACTGCCTTCATCATCCAGTTTCAAAATTTTCTCAACTCGCTCGATTTCTCAGTCCAAATTTTCGTACAGTCGCGCATGCTCGATATCCGACCGTACGTGGCGACTCTCGAAGCCGCATACAAAGAGCAGCTCGATGACCTGATGCGTATCCAAATTCGAGAGTACATCGAATTTATCAAAAGCTTTACCGAGGCGGCAAACATCATGACGAAAAATTTCTTTGTCGTCGTGCCGTATTCACCCGCGACGCTTTCGACCAAGGGCGGGGCGAGTGCCCTCCTCCCCTTTGGCAAGAAAAAAGTAAACGCCGAAGAACAAAATCGGACGTTCGAGGAGCAGGTAACGCAGCTCGAGCAGCGAATCGCAATCGTGCAGCAAGGTTTGGTGCGCACCGGTGTACGCACGGTGCAGTTGGGCACTGAAGAGGCAATCGAGCTTCTCTACAAAATGTTCAACCCTGGCGAAGAAGGAAAGCCGATGCCGCTCGCGGGCGCAGCAGAAAAATAATCTATGGCACTCGCTGATTTTCTCCCGTTTGGCAAGAAAAAAGATCTTGCACCGCAGGTGTTGCCGGTCCTGCCTGAAGAGATTTACCAGACTGGTGTGCTCAACTTGCAGGATGTCATTGCGCCGCACGCCCTCAAAATCAGCTCGCACGAGCTCGACCTGGGTGAAAAAATCGCGCGCACATTCTTCGTGATTTCATACCCCCGCTTCCTTACGACGGGGTGGTTCGCACCAATCATTAACATGGACAAAGTACTCGACATTTCGATCTTCATCCATCCAATGGACACCAACGAAATGCTCCGCAAGTTTCAGAAGAAAGTCGCCGAGGTTCAGAGTCAAATTTCAACGCGCGAAGAGAAGGGTATGGTTCGCGATCCGATGCTCGATACCGCCTACTCCGACCTCGAACAGCTACGCGACTCTCTCCAACAAGCGCAAGAGCGGATTTTTGACGTCGGACTCTACCTTACCCTCTACGGCTCATCCCGCGAAGAAATCGACAAGGTGGAGAGTGAGGTGCGTTCCATTCTTGAGTCACGCCTTGTCTACATTCGACCCGCACTCTTCCAGCAAGAGCAGGGATTCAGATCCGTGCTCCCGCTTGCAACCGATGAGCTCGACGTGCACACGAAACTGAATTCCGCTCCTCTCTCATCGATTTTCCCGTTCATCTCGTTTGATCTTACCTCGGACAGAGGCATTCTCTACGGCATCAATCGCCACAATTCGTCGCTCATCCTCTTCGACCGATTCTCACTCGAAAACTACAACTCAGTGACTTTTGCAAAATCCGGTGCCGGCAAATCGTACACAACGAAATTGGAAATTTTGCGCTCGCTCATGTTCGACACGGAAGTGATTGTGATCGACCCGGAGCGAGAGTATGAATACTTGGCAGAAACGGTCGGCGGTCGATATTTCAACATTTCGCTCTCTTCCGAGCACCACATCAACCCATTCGACCTCCCGATTCCACGCGAAGACGAGAACCCATCAGACGTACTCCGCAGCAATATCATCACCCTCGTAGGGCTCTTCCGTATCATGCTCGGCGGACTGACTCCAGAAGAAGATGCCATTATCGACAAAGCAATCACAGAAACCTACGCGCTGAAGGATATTACCCCAGACGCCAACTTTGCTGCAGTCGAGCCTCCACTCCTCTCCGATTTCGAACTGGTCCTCTCCGGCATGGAAGGATCGGAGAGTCTCGTGCAGCGCCTTTCGAAGTATACGAAGGGCACGTGGTCCGGTTTTATGAATCGTCCGACGAACGTGGACATGAACAAAAAGCTCGTTGTGTTCTCGGTGCGCGATATGGAGGACGACTTGAAGCCGGTGGCGATGTACATCATCACGCACCACATTTGGAATATGGTGCGCAAGGAGTTGCGCAAGCGGCTGCTTGTTATCGACGAAGCGTGGTGGATGATGCGATCTGAAGATACTGCGTCTTTCCTCTTCGGCATCGCAAAACGCGGCCGTAAATACTATCTCGGGATCTCGACTATCACACAGGACGTCTCCGACTTTCTCAATTCTCCCTACGGCATCCCGATGATCACAAACTCATCGATACAACTGCTGCTCCGACAATCCCCAACGTCGGTTGACCTCGTGCAGCAGACATTCAAACTCTCCGACGAAGAGAAGTACCTGCTCCTCGAGAGCGATGTGGGCGAAGGAATCTTCTTCGCCGGTCTCAAGCACGTTGCGATCAAGGTGATTGCCTCATATACCGAGGATCAAATCATTACGTCTGATCCATCCCAGATTCTCGCAATCAAAAAAGCAAAGCAGGAACTCGCGAATACCGAACCGGAAGCAGCGGATAGGCGCGAGACGCTGCACCCACCCTCCCCGAAACCAGCGGAACGAACTCTTCCGACTCCCTCGGCCGCACCCTCACTAACGGCACCCGCCGCTGCCCCTCTACCATCTGCTCCTCTCGCAACTGCGCTCACAGTTGCCGCGACTCCGAGCACGTCGGCCGCTCCAACTGTCGCAGCTCAGCCGCGCGCAACTCCGGGAGTTGTATGAAGTACCTCGTGTCCGCACTGGTGCTTTTCCTCGTACCAATCACCGTATCTGCGCAATTTGATATTCCCGGCCTCGGTGGCACAGATTCCATACGAGTCTCGCCTGCATATCCAAAACCGAACGAGCGCATCGAACTCACGCTCACGAGCATCTCCCATGATCTTGGAAACAGCACGATCACGTGGCGAAAAAACGGGACACTCCTCACCGAAGGAGTCGGCGCGACCCGGCTCGAAATAGTCGGTGGCGCCCTCGGAGAAAAAATAGAAATAACAGCAGAGAGCGATTCTGGCGACGTGCATGCGGAAGCACTTATCGTTCCATCGAGAGTCGACATGCTCTGGGAGGGGGACACATACACGCCGCCCTTTTACCGTGGGCGCGCACTTCCAAGTGCGGGGGCACAGATACGGATCGAAGCGGTACCGCACCTATACAAAAGTGGTTCCGAGATTGATCCAACACAACTGACGTATACATGGAAACACAACGGCACGACGCTCGCATTCCAATCGGGTCGGGGTAAATCAAGCGCGACGATCGATTCGTCCTTTTTCTCGGACGTGAGCGTCGTTTCGGTACAGGTAGCGACAGCAGATACAGCTGTGACGGGAGAGGGCAGTGTACGAATCGATGCGCGAACGCCGGAATTATTTCTCTACGAGGAGAGCCCGCTCTTTGGAATCTTGTACCACCGAGCACTCACCACATCCAACCTCATCCAAAACACGGAGGCCACATTCGTCGCGCTACCGTACTTTGCACCAGCGCACAGTGCGACTGCGCAAGAGCTTTCATACGAATGGGAAGTAAACCGCACCCCGGTATCAGCTGAAAAGCGTCGGCCGAACGTACTCACCATCAACGCGGAAAAATCCACAGGACTCGCAAGCGTCTCACTTACCGTGACGCACACTCGCAATGTGTTCTTCGAGGCGTCCGGCATCTGGAATATGATCTTCGGATTGAATGGGAGCGGGGGCACAAGCCCATTCACGAATACTCTTTAAACCATGCGACCACTCACGCACGTACTGCAGTTTGCTCTCGCGGCGCTCATTGTCGTCATCATCGGCGGTCTCGCGGGGTGGTATTTTTTCCTCAAACAAGAGGGTGCTCAAACACAAGCGCAGGATGCTGCGCGCGGAAGTGAGAGTGCCACTTTTGGCAACTCGACGGGGAGCACGTACCAACATATTGTTACCGAGCTCACCAATCCTGACACCGCGACGTCGAGTGGGAAGCGTGCACCGCGACTCTGGCACGTGAGCAAAGCTCCCGTCGCAGGTTTTGGTTTTGCTGCGACCTCGTCGCGGATCATATTTATTGAGCGATCGACTGGAAATATGCTCGATGCAAGCCCTGACACGAGCGCGGTCGATCGTCGTACGAACACGCTCTTCCCGAAGATCTATGACGCGTTGGTAGGGGAGGGCGGTGTGGTGCTACGCTCTCTCGAAGGAGAAACGATAACCACGCTCGCGAGTGAATTCCCTTCCAAATCACCCACTGCAACCTCAAGCGCATCGCTCCTCAAAGGCTCATATCTTCCACAAAACATTGTCTCGATCTCGTCGCACGGAAATACCCTCTTCTTTCTTGTCAAAGATCCAGGAGGAGGTGTCGTAGGTGCCACAGCAAATTGGCGCGGCGAGAAACAAAGGAAAATCTTTTCGTCTCCACTCCGCTCCTGGCGAGCGTTCGCTCTCGAAGATGGGAGGTTTGTTGTCGCGCAAGGTGCAACCGACGGAGTAGCTGGGTTTGCATACACTCTCGACACACAGGGAGTACTACGGGAGCTCGTGAGTGATGTGCCTGGACTTACCGTACTTCCCAAGAGTGGAGCGCCTGCGGTCCTCTATGGAAGTTCAAGTGGGGATGCGGTCGCACTGTTCGCGCGAGCGAAAACAGATAGCACACCGAAATATCTCGACATAAAAACAGCGGCGGATAAGTGTGTGTGGTCTCGTGGCAAGGAACTCATCGCGTACTGCGCGGTACCACAAGTACTCTTCGGCCGAGAATATTTGAAGGCGCGGTATGAGGGGCGATTGCATACGACGGATGCGCTGTGGCGTATTGATGCGACGAAAGGGACGGCCGAGAAATTCTTTGTGACCGATACAACGCTCGCGCTCGATATTGAGAATCTTGCGATTGATGCGAGTAGCTCGTACATCGCATTTGAAAATGCGGCGGACCAATCGCTCTGGATGCTCCGGATTGCATCACAATAACTATGGTGCGTATTCCCCAACTGGTCACTCTCTCTATACTTTGTGCACTTGTATCTTTCATGCTCGTGCCATTCGTCGCGAATGGGCAAGGTCTCAGCGGCGACGAGAGTCTCACGCCACAACAGATCCAGTCCCAGCAACTCGATGGGTTCGTCGCACTCTCTGACGCCAATTTCAGTAAACTATTCGGTACACCGCCAACGCCGAGCGATGCGAACGCGCTCGCGAACTTCTTCAACAGCGCTTTCAAAACGGCAATATCTGTCGGTGCGATACTCGCGGTATTGCGGCTCGCGTGGGCGGGGTACCTCTATATGGGGAACGATATGTGGAGTCATAAAAGCAAAGCAAAAGAAATCATTGGTGATGTGGTCCTTGGCGTTCTCTTGCTTTTGAGCATTTGGATCATCCTCAACCAGATCAATCCGGATATTCTAAAGCTAAACATTCTCAGGAACGCAAAGCAGGCTCCGTCGCAAACTGCTGATCAACAACTGCTTAATCAATACTTACAGGACACGACGCAAAATCCGACGGATTTTGTACAGACGATCAATCCCACCCCGATACCCGGCTACTATTGTTTCCAAGGAGGGGCCACACCCGGACGCTATCAATGCATGACGAATGCATCAAATTGCACTCGATTGGCGCAGAGTCAGGGAGTGAGTTCGTGCGAACTCGCGCGCTGATTCCGGACATCAAACATTTATTCGCTAGAGTATTTGATTACGACTCGTCTGTTCCGACCCTCTCCTTGAGACTCGGTCTTCACGTGCGGCGCATCTTGGAGGGTCGTGTGGATGATGAGGCGTTCATATGCACTCATCGGGTTGAGCTCGACATCATATTGAAAGCTGCGCGCTCTCTCCGCCATGATGAGCGCCTTCGCTTGCAGGTCCTTAATCTGCTTCACCCGATAATCGTTTACATCGATCAAAAAGTGCACCTCGACGTCGCTGAGTACAGGCGACTCTCCTGCGGGCGGCGCCTCGCGGTGAGCAGTGTCGGACCGTCTCTCGAGAATCTTCTTGACAAGTATATCGATCGCATAGAGCGTATCTCCGTGCGGACCAATGAGCGAGCGCGGATCTTCCTCGGTCCGAATCGAAAAGATATTTTGGCCCGCGATTTCTGAACGCTCGATTGTCGTATACGAAACGTCCATTGTATCAAGAAGTTCCTTTAGTATCGCTTCAACTGCATCGTGCATGGAGGGCACTATACTCCTTTTCGCACGACAGACCAAACGTTACGCGTCTTTCTTGATTCCGTTGAACCTTCGTCCTGAGAGATACTCTTGTGCGATCATAAAGATGTTGCTTGTCACCCAATAGAGTGGCGCGGCCGCAGCCACTGTGTATGCAATCACGCCAACAACGATAGGGAGCACGTAGCGCGCCTGCAAATCAAAGCTCTTCGCCATATCGGCAGAAAAAGAAGACTCGACTGCTTCAACGGGAGTCTGTGAGCCTCTCGGCCCCATCGACAATCGCGTGTAGATGAGTTGTGTGAGCGCAGCGAGCATCGCGAGCACGATGCTCTTGCCACCCATATTCACGAGACCAAGAAATTCCATGTTCACCGCATGAGGCATCGGGACAAAGGAGTAGAGGAGATCGGCATGTACCGTAGGAAAACCTGCGCGCGCAAATACCCAATAGAGTCCAAGGAGGATGGGGATTTGGACTACGAGTACCAAAAAGCCGGCGAACGGATGTACATCGCGCTCCCGATAGAGTGCGAAGAGCGCACGACTGTGCTCTTGTGGGTTATCTTTGTACTTTTTCTTGAGCGCTTCGATTTCGGGCGCGAGCGCTTTCATTCCCATTTGTGCCTTGATCGCGCGGCGCGAGAGTGGAAAAAGAATGAGTCGTACGATAACCGTGACGATCACCACCGCAATGCCAATATCGTGCGTGGGAAGGAGGTCGACAAAAAAAACGAGCCCGTTATAAATAGGGTTGTAGATGATTGCATGGAACAGGGTCGAAATCATGGGTTCGATTGTATCGTGTATATGAAGTGGTGTATATCGACTAGATTTTTGCGATCAGGTCTTGAACATCGCTCGCGATATCTGCATAATCTGCATGCGAAGCATTCCTGCGCGCGGTGAAAATATACGCACTGCCCGCGAGCAACTTCCCAACATGGGTACGCACCGCACTGCGTAAACGCCGCTTGATGAGATTGCGTACATTCGCGCGCAGTGCAACCTTTTTCGACACGACAAACGCGACGCCGGGAACTGTGCGATCAGGAATTCTCGCAATTGCGAGCGAAAAAAGCATACCGCTGATCCGACGCGACGGTTTCACCGAGCGAATTTCAGGTCCCGAAAGGCTGTAACGTTTGGGCATTAGGCTGAAAGGCGTTTGCGACCCTTCTGGCGACGGCGCGCAAGCACTTTACGGCCTCCGAGTGTTTTTGTGCGCACCCGGAAACCGTGCGTCTTTGCTCGCTTTCGCTTTTTGGGCTGATATGTTCGTCTCATTGGCAACACTATACGTGTTTTTTTCGCTTTTTCCAGCTCTCTCCTCCATTACCCCCACCTTGTCCACACCTTGTAAACATCGTGGAATGCGAACCGGACATTCCCTCCGGCATACGACGTGCGTATAATGACCGAACTTTGATGCGCATGACAAAGTACACAGTAGACTATGATTACTAATCGAGAACTGTGGCAAAATGCGCTCGTCCAAATCGAACTCGGAACCTCAGAAGCTTCATTCCGCACCTGGTTCCGCAATACTGACGTATCAAATCGGGATGGCGGCACGATCCATGTCGCGGTCCCGTCGAAAATCGTAAAAGAGTGGCTCCTTGAAAAGCATCACAAGCTGATCCTCAAGGCACTCCGCTCGCTCGACAACACGATCCGCACGGTGGAGTACGTGGTGCACCGCACTGCACCTTCTGCGGACCGTAAGCAGCCGCGCGAGACACCCCAACAGAACGCCTCTTTCGACCTCCAATCGCTCTACATCGACAAACGCGATAACTTGAACCCTCGCTACACCTTCGAGACATTCGTCGTGGGGCCTTTCAACCAACTCGCTCATGCGGCTGCAAAGGCGGTACTCGAGCGTCCGGGGCTTGCGTACAACCCGCTCTTTATTTACGGATCAACGGGGCATGGCAAAACGCACTTGATTCAAGCGGTCGGCAACTATTTCAAGAAATCACACGCGAATAAAAAAGTACTTTATGTAACTTCCGAGCGTTTCGCGATTGATTACATCAATGCGGTCCGTGCAGGACATGCGAACAACTTCAAAGATCAGTACCGACAGTATGATGTCTTGATCATGGACGACGTGCAGTTCATCGCCAATACCGAAAAGACGCAAGAAGAGCTCTTCCACCTCTTTAATGCATTGCGTGACAGCAACAAACAGATCGTTTTCTCGTCGGACAAGCATCCCGTGCTCTTACCGGGTTTTGAAGATCGCCTCAAAGGTCGATTCTCCGGAGGTATGATCGCGGAGATTCCCGAGCCCGATGTCGAGAGCAGAACCGCAATCATCAAAGCAAAACTCGAACAGCATGGGTTCTCACTCCCTGACGATATCATCCAGTACATCGCGGAGAATGTACGCGGCAATATCCGAGAACTCGAGGGCGTTCTCAACATGATCGTCTGCAAGTCGCAACTCAAGGGCAAAGCGATCTCGCATGCAGATGTTCGCGCGCTCATCAAGCACAATGTAAAGCCGAACAAAGGAATCTCCGTCGAGGAAGTCGTGCGTCGGATCGCGCAATACTACGAGATCGCAGAAAAAAGCATCTACGAAAAAACGCGGAAGAAGGAGGTCGTCAAGCCGCGCCAGATTATCATGTACATGCTTCGCGAAGAATTTGCTGTCTCGTACCCATCGATCGGCGAAAAGCTCGGTGGCCGCGACCACACGACTGTAATCCATTCGTGCGAGAAAATAAAAGAGGAAATGAAATCGAATAACGCGCTCGAGCAAGAGATCGATCACATCCGCGCGCTCATTCATGCGTAAAGCCTGTGGATTACGTGTGCATTTCAGAGAGAACAACCTGATGAAAAGCATATGAAGAAGACTGTGGATACGCGCGTCCGCCCCCTCTTCACATTTCATACACCTTTCACGCACGAGTTTTCAACAGACGCGAGCCTGAGAGATCGTGGCTCTGCACAAAGGAATCATTGACTTATACACGCTGCCCACAGTACTAATAGTAGTAATAGTTTTTATAAAGAATCCTTATGAAGATCAACACCATAAAAGAAAAACTTCTCCGTGCTGTGTTGCTCTGCGAGCGCATTGCCGGAAAAAAGGAGTCCCTCCCGGTGCTTTCGTGTATTTTGATTGATGCAGTGAAAGGTATCTCGCTTCGTGCAACAAATCTTGAAGCAGGAATCGAAATACATATCCCAGGAGAAGTAAAAGAAAAGGGAGTGATTGCAGTGCCTGCAACAATCCTTTCACAAACAATTCGCTCCATTACGGGGGATACCGTGGCACTCTCGAGCGAAGAAGAAAATCTTCTCGTTGAATCACGCGGCACAAAAACGCTCATCAAGGCGATTCCACATAGCGAATTTCCTGCGATCCCTGTATCGAGTACCAAAAAAGTGATTTCACTTCCACGCGAGAGCCTCATGCGTGGCATCCAGGGAGTCTCGTATGCTGCGTCGCTGTCAATGATCCGGCCTGATTTGGGTAGTATTTACGTTACGATGAAAAATGGCTCGATCGTTTTTGTCGCGACTGATTCTTTCCGTCTCGCGGAGAAGACCGTACTCGAACCAGGAATGAAAGAGGGGCATGATATCCTCGTGCCGCTCCGGCATGGCAACGAGATTACCCACCTACTCGAACGTGTTGAGGACGAACGCGTCGGCCTTTCGACCGATGAAGCGCAGCTCGTGCTTTCTTCAGAAGGACTGCACTATGTGTCGCGCGTGGTTGACGCAACGTTTCCGAACTACAAAGAAATCGTTCCAAAAAGATTCTCAACCGAAGCAACGGTACTCAAAAACGATCTCGTCGAGATGCTCCGCAAGGCGCGTGTCTTTTCGGGCAATGATCAGCATGTAGGATTCCACATCTATCCCAAGAAAAAGATCTGCACCGCGATCGCACGATCCAACGATGTCGGCGAAATGTCGGACTCCCTCGATGCGGCGCTCTCTGGTGATGATCTTGATATCAATTTCCACATCGGGTACCTGGCAGAATGTCTCTCTTCGATCGAGAGTGATAGCGTGGTTCTTTCATTTGCGGGCCCTGGAAAACCACTGGTGATCCGGGGCGTCTCCGACCAATCGTTCCTGTATCTCGTGATGCCACTCAATCGGTAAAAACGAACAAGCGTTCATTGCCGCGTACGAGTATCGGCCGTAGCAATGCCGCCTACGCAAAATGGGCGGGATCTTTATTGAATCGTGACCGTAATTTGGCTTGTCTCGGTGCCCGCGCTTCCTTGTGCCGCAGCTTGGATCGTTGCAACGCCGCGCGCGTTGGGCGCAAAAGTGATCGCATATGGTGGCTGTGACGAAGAGCCAATTGATGCGCCATTGAGAAAATACGAAACCTGCGAGATTCGCTCCGGATACGGGTAGTATGCGCTGATATTGATCGCTTGCCCGAAGTATACGAGCGCGCCATGCTGCGGAGTGAGAATGCGCAGACCGGTTCCTTCGCCTCCTTCGCCCGGAGCTGCGGGCACGGGCTGTTGGCCAGCCCAGAGCTGTACAGCGTAGTCCCAGTAGGGGAACTGTGAGTCAGCATAGGGGTTGCCCGTTTGCCTCTCGTGCGGATTGTCTTTGCGAACCCAGTAGAGAATCTCGTGTACGCCGCGCGTCGCGTCTGTGTTCCACGTGCCACGCAGAACCGGTGGGAGTGAATCGTAATCGGCTTCAGGCGCAGGAGGAACAAACGAAGTGGCGGCGGGATATTTTTCGAGTGCGTATTCCATAAAGTCGTGCCACATCGGTGCAATGATAAATGCGGCGATCTTGCGCTGCATCGCAGAATTGTCGTTGTTGCCTGCCCAGGCACCGACCGCAATTGCGGGCGTGTACCCGATGATCCAAACGTCGTGGAAATCGTTGGTCGTACCAGTTTTGTCGGCGACATTGTAGCCAGGAAAGTAGAGTGGAGAATTGGCACCGAACTCTGGTGCGCGCGCTTCGTTGTCGGAGAGCACATCGTTCACCTGTCGTGCGATTTGCGGCTCGAGCACGCGCGACGGATTTGGTGTGTATTCTTCGAGCACATTACCGTGCCGATCTTCCACGCGCAGAATCCCCGTTGGGGCGTTCTTCATGCCGTCGTTGCCAAAGACGCTGTACGCCCCAGTCATTTCGAGCAATGTTACCTCGCCACCACCGAGAACCAGCGTGAGTCCGTAGCGAGATGCGTCAGCAAGCGTTGTGATTCCGAGATTGCGCGCTGTCGTGATTGAGTCCTCGATTCCTGTAAGGTAGAGCAGCTTGATTGAGGGGATGTTGATCGACTGTGCAAGCGCGTCGCGGAGCTTCACCGGCCCTTTAAATTTGAGATCGAAGTTTTCGGGGCTGTAGCACGGAGGTTCGTCTGAGAAATTGCTCGGTGCGCACGCGGTCGAGAACTGCGTTTTCAGATCGAAGACGATGGTATCGGGCGTGTATCCTTTTTCGAACGCTGTTGCGTACACGATTGGTTTGAATGATGAACCCGGCTGTCGATGCGACGTTGTGACGTTGACTTTGCCGTCGATCGTATCGTCGAAGTAGCCGCGTGAGCCTACCATTGCGAGGATCTGCCCGGTACTTGGCTCCACGGCGACGATGCCTTCGTTAGACGCGTCAAAATTTGCCTGCATGCCTGGCGCGAATTTTGTTACGGTTTCTTCGGCTTTCTTCTGTAAGTCATAGTCGAGTGTCGTCGTTACCTTCAGACCTTCTTTTTGTACTGCGTCGACCCCGTACTTTTCTTCGAGGTATTCACGCACGAAAAAGACGAAGTGCGGAGCCTTGATGCCTGCTTCTGCTTCGTCTTTGAATTGCACCTGCTCGGCTTTTGCGGTCTCGTATTCTTCCTCGGTGATCATGTCGAATGTACGCATGAGGCTCAGCACCAAATCTTTCCGCCTGTCGAGCTCATCGCGATGGTTGCCGTAGGGGGAGTAATATGTGGGGGCTTGCGGGAGTGCCGCGAGGTATGCCGCCTCGGCGATGTCGACGTTTTTGGCGTCGGTCCCGAAGAAGTACTGCGAAGCCTCCTCGACGCCGTAGATCGTGCCACCGTAGGGATTTTCGTTGAGGTACGTGTTCAAAATCTGGTCCTTCGAGTACACGCGCTCAAGCCGGAGTGCCAAAATTATTTCTTGTAATTTGCGCGTGATCGTTTTTTTCTTGGTGAGGAGTGCGTTCTTTACGACTTGCTGGGTGATCGTTGAGCCTCCTTGTTCGAAGGAGCCCGTCAGAAGATCCGCGAGTACCGCGCGCATGAAAGAGATCGGCCGGAAACCGTGGTGAGAATAAAATTCGTCGTCTTCGATCGCGATCGTCGCTTTTTGAATGTTGGGGCTGATCGCTTCAAGCGGTACGTAGGTCCGTCGTACCGAGCCGTGGACGTCGTAGAGGACGATATTGCCAGTGCGATCATAGATTTTGGTGCTCTCAGCCACCTGCCGACTCTCGAAATTATTGATCGCAGGGATCGGCATGAACGTTGCCCAAGTAATTGCTCCACCGAATATGAAAAAAGCGAGCGCGACGAGTCCGACGAGGCTCAGCCGCATCCATTCGGGTAGGCGATTGAAATGGCGGACGCTCAGCCGCCAGAGGTGCGTAATCGTTTTCATTGTGTTTCGTGCCGGGGCATCTATTTTACTTGTGTACGAGTATGAGAGCAATGCGCGAGATGCGTGATACCGACCGCGATCGCGTCGTATTCGTCATCGTGTTGAATGTGTTTATCGATTTTCACGAGAGCGTGCAGCATTGTGGCAATCTGTTTTTTGTCAGCACTACCCGACCCGGCGGCGGCGCTCTTTACTTCACCGGGCGTATATTCACTGACCGCAACTCCCGCAGCGGCCGCGACGTGCAAAACCGCACCGCGTACTTCCGCAACCCGCATGGCGGTCGTTTTATTGCTCGCAAAATAGAGTTTTTCCATTGCGAGCACATTGGGGTGGTATTCGTGGAGGAGACGCTCGCATGCAGCAACGACCGTACGTAGTCGCTCGGAAAAGTCTGATTTTGCTGGGGTCTCGACGCATGTGGAGTAGAGGAGGGTGTCTTTGGTGCCATTTCTTTCCAGCACGGCCATTCCACATCGGCCATATCCGGGATCAATCGCCAATACGCGCATAGAGTAAGTGTATCGTACACAAAAAGAGTCGGCGCCACGAGGGGCGCCGCTCAATTCTCCGGGGGTCTCAAGGGAACGGAAAGAAGTACGCAGCGGGAACCAGCGCAAACATTATTCCCACCGCAGCCAGGATCGCCAAAGTGGCGTCAGCAAAGCACTGCACGACGGCCCACCGAGGTCGGTTGTTCCACCCCACTCGCGCGTCTTCGATGAACGCACCGGCGCCTTTCAGCGCGGAGGTGCGCAACTTAGCGGCGATTTCGTTCATGGCAGTTCTCCATGGGTGCGTCTGGGGCACAGACGCTTCCTGTGTATATCGTACCAGTGTTCCGGCGAACTCAAACGGCGTTTGTGTACACCTCCTCGACGTCGTCGTGGGCGTCAATTGTCTCGAGGATTTCCATGAGCGCTCTATCATCCGCTTCGGAAAGCGGTACTGTGGCTTTCGGCGCGTAACCCTCCGTAGTTTTTTCAAATGCCCATGCGGCAGAGCCAGGTGCAGCGAGAGTAAGACCGAGTTTCGAGAGCAAGTGTTTGATTTCTGCTGCGGTGCGATTGCGGCTATCCGTCACAGTCTCAATTAAAATCGCGGCCCCGCCAGGGCCGTATGTTTCGTACACAACATTTTCGAGTGATGCGGCATCGGCCGAAGTACCTTTGGCAACGGCACGCTCAATATTGTCTTTGGGCATGTTTGCTTTCTTTGCTGTCTCGATCACTGATCTGAGATTCGGCGCACTCACGTCGCCGTTCGCCTTTTTACTTTCAACTGCGATTCGTTTGCCAAACTTGCCCCACAGATTTCCTTTGGCGGCGTCGTTGACTCCCTTCTGCCTCTTTATTTGTGCCCATTTACTATGTCCTGCCATAAGAAATAGAAAGTAGTTCGTAGAAAATGGAACGTGGTACGTAATTGCTTCCTCCATCGAACTGTTGAACCGTGGTGCTCACGATACCAACGGGCGGGTTACTGTCAAAATTTGAAATATTTTGTGCACAGCGTTGTGCACATGGTTATCCACCGCTTCATGCACCTGTTTTCCACCATTTCGTCAGTTTCGTACAAAACTGGCGTTTACAACCGCAGTATATATTTACTTCCATCGATGTGCGTTACCGTGCGTCGGTCGCTCTCACGAGGGTGATGGAAACGTCAAGAATCTCAGAGAGCAGTTCCCTGGATATATCGGAGCGCAAGCTTCGGGACAGTGCGGGAATAGTCGGCGAGAGCATGGGGCTAGGAGGTAGCGGAGGATGAGATCACATCAAGTCACCCGAAATCTCGTAGCGATCCGAAATCGCCGAAACCAAAGAGCCTCCCGCAAAGGAGGCTCTTTGGATACCGTGCTTCAGTGCGCTCATTGTATATGCTCCGCGGGGATTTTTTTCTTTTATCCCCACTCGACCACAATTCATTTTCTGACAACTATGCGACGAGTTTCTGCTGGTGAGGAGGGATGTCAGCTCCAAGGTGCGAGTAGCCTTTCTTCGTTACCGTGCGGCCGCGCGGCGTACGCTCGATCAATCCTGTCTGCATGAGGTATGGCTCGTTGACCTCTTCGATCGTTGCTTCTTCCTCAGAGAGCGCGGCCGCGATTGTTTTTAACCCCACAGGCCCGCCATTAAATTTTTCGATAATTACGTTGAGTATGTCACGATCAGTTTGGTTGAGCCCGCCCTCATCGATCTCAAGCATCGCGAGCGCCTTTTTTACCGTTTTTAAATCTAACTTCACATCGCTCACCTCTGCAAAGTCGCGGGCGCGTTTCAAAAGGTAGTTGGCAGTGCGCGGAGTCGAGCGCGAACGACGCGAGATTTCGATGAGCGAATCTGTATCCACACTGATCGTGAGAATTTTTGAAGAGCGACGCAGGATTTCGGCAATTTCATCATCAGTGTAGTACTGCAGTCGAAACGTTCCGCCGGAAAATCGTGAGCGAAGTGGCGCGGAGAGCATCGAGATGCGCGTGGTTGCCGCGATGAGCGTAAAGGGTGGGAGCTCGAGCTGTACCGTGCGCGCCGCGGGACCCTTGCCGATCACGATATCGAGCACACCCGCTTCCATCGCTGGATAGAGCACCTCCTCGATCGTGCGATTGAGTCGGTGGATCTCGTCGATGAAGAGTACATCACCGGGCGCGAGATTCGTGAGTATCGATGCGAGGTCACCCACGCGCTCGATTGCTGGACCAGAGGTCGAGCGGAGGCTGGCGCCGATTTCTTTGCTCATCAAATGTGCGAGTGTTGTCTTGCCCAATCCAGGTGGGCCGTAGAGCAGCACGTGCTCGGGCTGATGATTGCGACCTTTTGCAGCGGTGAGAAGGATCCGCAGATTTTCCTTGATCCCGGCTTGACCCACGTAATCCTCCCAATTGGCGGGGCGAAGCGCCTGGTCGAGCGACCGGGGAGATTTTTCTACTTCGTGTGCAGTTTTATTCATACGATGAGGCTCATCTGGCGCCGGTTGGGGCGAGAAAAGGCTCGATATTGACAATTCCTTCTAATATGCTATACTGTGACGAGGGCGGAGAAATCCGCTTTTTCCTTTGGCCGTCCGTTTCTAAAACGGATTACGTTCATTATCTCACATCAAGAGGCGCACAGCTTCGGGTGATGGCGGTTCTATCGAGGACGCGGCGGTTTCGACTACCGCTATCCTTAGATTTCCAACTGCAACTTTTCCTACAAAAGCATCACCCGAAATTGTGCGGCTCCGCACTCTGAGCATTGCCGAACGGTTGCGACTCCGAATCTATGGCAAACATAGCACTGCATTGTCGCCATGCAATGCAACTGTGTGGTGTAACTATGCAATAGTTTCCAGCATCACCTCATCGTGTAGATCGACGACGCGGCCGAGTTCTTCGAGAGAGGTGACGCCTTGTAATACTTTCACCGCGCCGTCTTGCGCCATCCGCCGGATTTGCTGATGTTTCGCTGCGTGCCAAATATCGCGCTCTGATGAGGTGTGTCGAACGCACTCCTCGATTTCTTTATCCATCAAAATTACTTCAACGACAGCGATACGGCCTTTGTATCCGAGTCCGCCACATTTCTCGCAGCCTTTCGGGATCCACATCGTCTCTCTGTTGGTTGGGATCTCATCGGCATGCGGGATCTTTTTGAGCAGCATTTCCATTGTTTTCTTATTCTCACCATCGATCGGTGCGGCGACACGGCATTCGGGACAGAGACGACGCACGAGGCGCTGCGCCATCGCGGTTGTCACCGCTGCTCCGAGGATGTCTGGTGCCACGCCCATGTCGATGAGGCGCGGGAACGTGCCGCCCGCATCATTGGTATGCAAGGTCGAAAAGACGAGGTGGCCCGTGAGCGACGCGTGCACAGCGGTGGATGCCACTTCCGCATCGCGGATCTCGCCGACCATGATGACGTCCGGGTCTTGGCGAAGCGTGGAGCGCAGCCCCTGCGCAAATGAATAATCTTTCGATACCTGCGTCTGCACGACGCCGGGAAGGTGGTATTCGATCGGGTCTTCAATCGTGACGATCTTGATCCCCGGATTGTGCACTTGGCGAAGGAACGCGTAGAGCGTCGTCGTCTTGCCGCTTCCCGTTGGACCCGTATTGAGGATCATGCCGTTGGGCTTCGCGATCTCGCGATGAAAAATTTCCATGAGGTATTTATCGAAGCCGAGCGCTTCCATCGGAAGCGCAATCGTGGTGGGATCGAGAAGACGCATCACAATCGTCTCTGCATACGCACCGGGGAGCACAGAAGTACGAATTTCGATTTCTTTGCCACCGACTACGATTGAGAAGCGACCGTCCTGTGCGGCGTTTTTTACGTTGAGCTTCAATCCGGAGAGTAGTTTCAAGCGCGATGAAATGAGCGCATAGGTTGGTGCGTCGAACATGAGTACCTCGACAAGCACGCCGTCGAGTCGGTACCGCATCCGCACACCATTTTCTTCTGGCTCGAGGTGCACATCGGAGGCTCCCAAGGAAAGCGATCCCGCCATGATGATTTCAAGCACGCGCGAGATGCGATGCGTGTCTTTTGAGCCCGCGTGCGACTGGATTTCGGCGCGTACGTCGCTGAGCGTCTTCAGCTTTTGCAACATTTCCTGGATCGTCTCGTTGGAAAGTGTGAGGATGCCGGCCTCCGTCTCAGTCGCGAAGGAAATATCGTGATAGCGATCCCACGCATGCTCGAGCGACGCAGAAGAGACGATAAATCGTCGCACCTGATAGCCGAGGCGTTCGAGATTTTGGATTACGGTCAGCGCGTCGGGTCGCTCAGGTGAGCGCATGGCGACGAAAAGTTGCTTGTTAATTTTACGAAACGGAGCAATTTCGGTCGCCTTCGCGACTCCTTCGGGGACGAGCGCGAGCGCATCTGTCTCGATCGATTTGGAGGTGAGGTCGACATACTCGACATTGTATTTTTTTGAGAGCATCTCGGCGAGCTGTTCCTCTTCGCGCAATCGCAGCTCGTGCAGCCGTTCATCTTGCTTCTTTTCATTGAACGTCGTCATCTCGATCATTCTACCGCAATTTCGTGTTACCGTTTTCTATATGAAAGGGATGGAGCGATTAAAAAAATCCGCCGCGAATACGCTGAAAGCAGGCATTATTGCAGCCTCCACATTTGCGCCGGTGTACGAACACGGCCCTGCGCGTGCCGCTGAAATCCCGCAGGGGGCGACATGGACAGAGGGGGCACACAAGCTCAAGCAGAGTGTCGAGCAGGATCCGTATGAAGTTTCCGCAACGTTTGTTCGATATATGGACGGCACGTCGCAATGGCTACCTGTACAAAAAGGACAGGTGGATCAAGTGTCTACGGTATTCAATATTAACGACAGAGACATTATTGAGTGGCGTGGAGACAAAGCGATTGATTCACTTTGTTCCATACACACGCACCCACAATATTCGGTGGGCCATGTATTTGGTCTTAAAGAGCCAGAGAAGCGATACGCGCCGCCAAGCCGCATAGATGTTGATGTTGGCGAGTGGCTTTTCTATCAGCATATTTATCGAATGCATGGCGTGAAGCCGGGACGCGTATTCAGTGCAGTGTTCGATGCAAGAGGTGTGTGGTACAACCGCGCAGCGAGCCCGATGGAACTCAAAGAAGCCCCCCAGTATTTAAAGATTTTACGGGAGCAGAACGACGCAGTGGCGCAATTCAATCTGCTTCGGGGCCGCATTGAAAATATATTATCGAATGTACCGCAGGCGAATATTGATGCTGTCGTTCAACACTTAGACAACGAAAGTTTGAGGAAGCTTGCTGAATTTCGCGAAAAACAACCACATGTATACGAAGCAGGCAAACGCGAACAAATTATTTTCTCACTAGCAGGACACAAACGTGCTCCGAATGACGATATCGCACGACTTCTGATCTCTGCTGCCAATCGCTCTCTGCTGGAGGATATACGACTTCATGCCCAACGGGTGGCAACGGCCGATGCGCAAATCAAACAAATGCAAAGTGACGCGGAGGCAATGAGGAAATCATTCATCAAACATAGTGTTGATAAGACCTTCAAATTTAATCTGGAGTACGAACAGATACGGAACGCGTATCTAAATAAGCTGGGTGCAGTCATCCGTTTTGTCCCGTATGAACAACTTGATAAAGAGGAACCATGTGCCGGCCCGGATACCCCAAAGCCGAGCGCGAAGACGACTGCTAAAATCGCACGATGATGCGGAGCTCCACATGCGATGAGTTGAAAAAAATCGGGGCGGATTTTGTGCGTACGCTTACGCAAGGAGTGCGGGCGCGGGTGGTCGCCCTCTCGGGCGACCTCGGATCGGGGAAGACAAATTTTGCGCAGGGTGTCGCCGAGGCGCTCGGTGTCACCGAGACCGTCGCAAGCCCGACATTTGTTATTGAAAAAATCTACCCGCTCCCGATGATGGATTTACGAAATCCATCATTTTCGAGACTCGTGCACATTGATGCATACCGTCTTGAGTCACCGGCAGAGCTCGAAAAGCTTGGCTGGCACGAGCTCGTGCGGGATCCACGCAACCTCATATTGATCGAATGGCCTGAAAAAGTCGCCAATCTTCTACCCGAAGATGCCATTCAGGTGAGATTCGACATCGACGGTGATGGGCGTATCATCTCCCTACATGGCAGCGAAGAAAAAAGTAACAGCTAGAAAGATAGAGAAAAAGAGGAGCTCAAAAGTGGTTGGCCAAATGGGGGAGACGCCGGAAAAATCGGCGGGAGAGCTGCAGCGCATAGTGCTGCTCGACTCACATGCGATTTTGCACCGTGCGTATCATGCGATTCCAGATTTCTCAAAATCCAATGGGGAGCCAACAGGGGCTCTCTATGGCCTCCTTCTCACACTCCTCAAAATCACAGAGACGTTGAAACCAAACTACATCATTGCAACGCGCGATTTACCAGGGAAGACGATACGACATGAGGAATTCAAGGCATACAAAGCGAAACGCGCAGAAATCGATCAAGAACTCCTCGTACAGTTGAAGCAAGCACCGAAAGTATTTGAAGCTTTCGGCATTCCGGTGTATTCGCAAGAAGGTTACGAGGCCGACGATATGCTCGGCACGATTGTCGACAAGACGAGCGCGCGAAGCGACCTCGAGACAATCATCGCGACGGGGGATAGCGATACACTCCAGCTCGTGCGCCCGCGGGTGAGGGTCTTTATGCTCCGCACCGGTATTTCGGATACGGTCATCTACGACGAAGACGCGGTGCGGGAAAGATACGGATTCGGCCCCGAGCATGTGACCGATTACAAGGGAATCGTGGGTGATACATCCGACAACATCCCCGGCGTGCCCGGCGTGGGGGAGACGAGCGCAAAAAAACTCATCATGACGTACGGCGATCTTTCGAAAATATACAAAGCGCTTCATGCCAAGGGCGTCGATGCGGTCGCGAAAGAAACAGGGGTGCGGGCACAGTACGTGAGTCGTGTTGCAGGCCATGAAAGTCAGGCGCTGTTCTCCAAAAAACTCGCTACGATTCACCACAATGTCCCGATCGGTTTCAAACTCCCCGAGCGGCAATATCACCTCGAAGATCATGCAGCGACGATCGCACCACTCCTCGACGAACTTGAATTCCGCTCTTTGCGAGAGCGCCTCAAGGGCAAACTCTCGTCGGTCGCAGAAATCGAGGAGAAGCAGACCATCGGGGGAAAAGAGATCGATCCGGAAGCGCTCGAGGAAACATCGATCGCGCTCTGGCTTTTGCGCAGCGATCTCACGACGCCTGATCTCTCCGATATTCTCACGTTTGCCAATACCGAGGATTTCGAGCTGGCGCGGAAGAAAATCTTTGCAATGCTTCGTGAGACGGGGAGACTCGTCGACGTATGGGAGCGCATCGAACAACCACTCATCCCCATCGTACGGCGCATGCATGACGACGGGATTGCCGTCGATACGAAATATCTGCAACAGCTTTCGAAGCAATATACCAAGGAGCTCGGTGAGGTCGCCGGGCGCATCTATTCGCATGCGGGGCATGAGTTCAACATCAATTCGCCCAAGCAGCTCGGCGATGTGCTCTACGACGAGCTCAAGCTGACACCCGCAAAACAAAAAAAGACGGCGACGGGCGCGCGCACGACGCGCGAAGAAGAGCTCTCAAAAATGACGGACCTCCATCCGATCATCGGCGATGTGCTCATGTACCGCGAGCTGCAAAAGCTCCTCTCGACGTACATCGATAAAATTCCCGCGCTCGTAGGAAAAGACGGTCGTTTGCACGCCGAATTTCTCCAGGCGGGCGCTGCGACCGGCCGCATGGCGAGTCAGAATCCCAATCTGCAAAACATTCCGATTCGTACGGAGCATGGGAAACGCATTCGCAATGCGTTCTTGGCCGAAAAGGGAAATGTTATTGTCGCGATCGACTATTCACAAATTGAACTCAGAATTGCGGCGGGACTCTCGGGCGATGAGAAGCTCGTGCGTATTTTCAAGAGTGGCGAAGACGTGCATGCAGCGACAGCTGCAGAAGTTTTTGGTGTACCACCGGAGCACGTCGACCGTGAAATGCGTCGTCGTGCAAAAGTAATCAATTTCGGGATCCTCTACGGCATGGGCGTCAACGCACTGCGCGCCAATCTGGGCGAAGGAATCTCGCGCGACGAAGCAGCGAAATATCTCGAAGAATATTTCAGAAATTTCTCTGGTCTTGCGCGTTACATCGAGAAGACAAAAGCAGAGGCTTCGCGACTCGGATACACTGAGACACTGTTCGGCCGCCGCCGATACTTTCCCGGGTTCAAATCACCACTGCCAAATCTGCGTGCGCAGGCTGAACGCATGGCTATCAACGCACCGATGCAGGGGACCCAATCCGACATCATCAAGCGTGCCATGGTGGAAGCGGATCGGATGATCGAAAAAAGGGATCTGCGAAAAGATGTACGACTTCTCTTGCAAGTGCACGATGAATTGGTCTACGAAGTCGCTGCGAAAGAAGCGAAAACAATTGCCGATGAATTGCGGACAATAATGGAATCGGTCGTCGATACAAAAGAATTGAGCGGCGTCCCGATAATCGCAGAAGTCTCGATAGGTCCTGATTGGGGCTCGGTCGAACGCATCAATCGCGAGAAGTGACCACATACTATATCTACGCTATAGCGTAGATATAGTATGTGGAGGACATGCACAGTTCGCGTACAATGGTTGTACGGGCAGCGAATATCTATGTTGTATTTATACACGGGAACAGATTCCGACACCGTTCGGGAGAAGCTCAGCTTCGCAACCGCAAAGGCTGTAAAAAAAGCGAGGATGATCCGCATTACCGACGCGCATTCAGTTGCGGATCTGCAGGCCGCGCTCTCCGGCGGTGGCATGTTTGCGGAAGCGAAAATCGTCGTGCTCGACAACGTCATGGAAAATGAAGAACTTCAAATCACTATAAATGAGCGCTTGCCGCACATTTCAAAATCCGATGATATCGTTTTCATGTACGAAGCCACTCCCGACGCAGCAACACGAAAGCTACTTGAGAAATATGCGGAAAAGAGTGAGCGATATGATCTTAAAAAGGAAGCCAAGAAAGAAAATATCTTCGCGCTCGCCAATTATTTGCAGCAGGGCAAGAAAAGGGAACTCTGGGTGACATATCGGCGCGAAATTACCGCGGGCAAAGCACCCGAAGCGATTCACGGCATGCTTTTTTACGGCGCGAAGCAATCACTCTTGCGCAATCCGGAGGACGAGCGCGCGAAAAAGCTCGTCGCCGAGCTTGCGGAGTTGCCTCACGAATCCCGCCGCGCGGGATTCGATTTCGAATACGCGCTGGAATACTTCATGCTCTCGCAGGTGTGATACCATTTATTATCATGAGCAGTGCATTCGGCGCATCTCGCACAAAGCTACTTCTCCTCACACTTATTTTCGTAGTCGCGATGCTTTCGCTACCGAGCACCACGCATGCGCAAAATGCGATGTGTATGGGTGGCTGGGATCCATCGTGTCCATGCAACACAAAAAAAGAT
>JACRFJ010000013.1 GCA_016217935.1 Candidatus Kaiserbacteria bacterium | reverse complement strand
TGTCGGCACGGGAATCGTCACGGCGATGATCGTCGTCATCGGCATCAGCCTGTTCGCCCTCTCGAAGGGCAGCATCGCCTGGCCGCTCGGCTAGTCGGCCGGATTCAGCGAGTTTGCGTAGGCGGGCCTCACGGCCCGTCATTTTTTTATATCGCTCTCCTGCCCAAATATTTCACTCGCTCAATCCATCTCTTTTTTCTCGGTTCGTGTACATCCTCTGCGGGACCGAACCAATCCGTGCGTACACGAAATCCCGCAAACCACAGTATCCCCCACTTGAGCTGAGCATTCACGTTGCCAGGCAAAAATCGCACGAGGATCGGGTGCGTGCCACTCGTCATAATGATGCGCGCGGTTTTCCCGCGAAACATTCGATGCCAGAAAATAGTTCTAACACCCGTTTTTGTGCGGATATAGCGAAATGCAGATCCCGGCAACCATGCACGATCAAAGAGACCTTTCAGAATCGCAGGCATGCCCACCCACCATACGGGGTAGACAACAACAAAATGATCGACTGCTCTGATCAGTTCCTGAAATCGCACGAGGTCGGGCTCGAGCTCCTGCGCCGCGCGGTACCCTCGATGCAAGATCGGGTCGAACTGCATCTCTCCAATATTCAGGCGGTCGACATGGTGTCCTGCTTCGCGAGCACCCGCTTCATATGCATCAGCGAGTAGGCCGCACATCCCACTTTTATCGGGGTGACCCAGGAGAAGGAGAATTTTCTTGACCTCCATTGGCTGCGATTGTAGCACGATCAATCGAGGATATCGGTTTCCTCTGCCGCGGGGTGGCCAAGCCCATCTCGATTAACAGGATCGTCGCGCTCAATTGTCGATCGATCCTCTCTTCCGGGCTTTCCTCGCGGATTCCTCGTTTTCAACTCGTCTCGCACCGCATCGAGAACCGCAAACCAAATAGTCCTGAGCATGTCCTTTATAGTGCCATGAGGACCTTTGTGCGCAAGCAATGCCTACCTAATCGCCACGGCTGTCCTCTGGAGCGGGTATACGTCCGAGACCATCGTATGAAAAGCTTTTAGTTCGCTCATCGTACGTGTCATGGCCATGGCTATACGAGTACACATACGCGTCGAGAGATGACTCTCGATCTGTTTGACCACCAAACGCGATTTTCCGGAAATCCATATCTCCCCGATCATCGCGCAGTTGCGATGAACGCCGGATGAACTTCCTTTCGTCGACTACCTATCTTTCCCCGCAAGTCGTAGCAGTGCGTCCATATTATCGTCGGCAGCAAGATCGTTGCGCCGCTCCAGGCCACATTTCACACAGCGATGGATTAGTCTGTAGCGAGCCGAGGTCCCCTCGACACCAATCGGCTCCATCATTCCACCGCAGACTGCGGCCCTATCTCCTGGATGTATATCGACATGCATGCTCCACAGACACTTCGGGCAGTGATTTGTGTATCCGGTGCCGACCACGGAGGCACCGCAGTGACCGCAGACAAAGTCTTCTACTGTGCGTTGGAATCTTCGAAACCGCATCATCACATTTTAGTGTACGAGCACCGTCGTTGCTTGCTGCAGAGGTAAGCCAGCAGCTGTTAGGCATTTGAGTGAAAACGTGTACGTGCCAGTCGAAGTCGCCGTGATCGATTTCGATCCATCATTACTTCTGCCTATCAGAGATTCGCTACCCCCAGCGGAAAGCAGCGTTGCACACGGAGTCACCGTGCTCATACCCACACTCGACCACGAGACGAATATACGTCCGCCGCGCGCGAGTTCTTTTGGTTGCGCAATGATGGTGCCTGCGGAAAGTGCTGGTGTTGAAGTCGTGGGTGCTGGCTGTGTCCCGGTCGAAGGAATTGTTTGCGGTGGAATCGAGGTGTTCGAAGCGGTGTTTGGAGACACTATTCTCGAGAGTAGCCCCGAAAACATCGAGCTGAGCGGAGAGTTGCCAGTGTAGCCATACGGTTGGTATGGAATGAACTCTCCTGTTTGTGTTGTGTATCCCGTCGGCACCGAATAGCCGGTGAGCAGATTGACTTGTGAGAACGGACTCGTCCCTCCCGTGTAAATGCTCGCTTGGGCTCCAAATGGAATTGTCGTGTTGCCAAAGTAATTGGCAAATTTCTGGACGTATTTGGACACCGGAGTCCAGCCATCACTCACATTCGTAACCTGGCACTTTCCGCTAAACCACTTCGATGCAGCTCCCTCGTAACTTCCGCACTCATTAATGTATCCACCAAACCTCGTCTCAAACACTTTCTCTTGGCATTGTTGATCACCAAGAAATTGATAGGGCGTGTACGCACTGCCACATGCTTGATACGTCCAGTGAGGGATGTTGAAATCCATCACTTGGTACTTGCCGTACGCATTATTGCCATTTCTGGTCGTGGGGCCAATCGCGTTGTAATTGCCGCACGCGCTTTCGATGCACGCGATCGCGCGTTTTGCGCGCTCTATTTCGCTTAGTCCAGTGGGAGTTTGATCACCCGGGAACGTCGACCCAGGGATCCTCCCCGGTGTTTCGGCTCCACCTCCCGGTGTTTCAACTGTGCCCCCAGGTCCTCCGGTCGGTTGAATTGTCGCAACATCTTTCAGATTAGCATTCAGTCCAACTGCCCCACCAGCTTTTTTCCACTCCTCGTCCGTGCATCCACGCGCGATGCACGAGATTGCAGCGAGATTTTTATTTGGATCGTCTGTATCCGTGGCTCCGAGTTTCTGTAAAAGTTCGATTTGTTTTTCTTGCGAGTTCTGACTGTTGAGTGCTTCCGTTGCGGCCAGTCGCATCGGATTATTGATATCCAGCACATTGCGTGAATCTCCCGGTGTCGAAGGCTGCATTGAAGGCGACGTCTCGACGGGATTCGCACCGGTAATAATCGCTCCCGTCGTACCTGGCTTTTCCACAAATCCTTGCGACACACGCGGGATAGTCGTGCCACTTTTACATTGTTCCGCGAAATCTGCTTCGGGATTCTTGGAACACTTCGAAATTATGATCGTGTCAGTCACACATGGAGCTCTCTCCCTGTCGATGATAATCGTTACTTTCGGCTGCTGTTTTTTCGGGTCACCCGTACATTGCGTATCAACTTTTGCTAGGGCTTCTTTAGTCGGACAAATGCAGGTGATTTCGTCTTTGATTCTCGCCGATTGCGTCCATATACTGGCGAGACCAATGCTCAGCGTCATCTTTTCGTCAGTGCAAAAATTGTTGTTACCGGAGAGACTTATTGCCTGACCCTGAAACCCAGCTTTGTCGGAGAACGAGTCGGAATATTTGACCACTGTACCGGCTTTACAAACCGTCGCAGGAGGGCGCGTGGAAGTTGTCGCCGCGTGCACCAATCCAAACAAAAGCAGGCTCAAGCAAAAGAAAAAGGTCGCAGTAGAGCGCATTCCCTTCATTCTACCGTCGCGAACGCGCAGTGCGTCCGTGATGTGTTGAAAACCGATTTAGAGAAGCACAACCGCACGATTGCCGGAACACTCCAGCACACCATCGACTACTTCAAATTCTTTTGGCGATCCCGACTGATCTTTGACGATGATCTTGCCTTTCCTGAGCGTTGTGACGAGTGGCTCATGGTGCGGCAAGATCGTTAATTCTCCCGCCGCTCCCGGAAGCGTTACCGAGAGTGCTTCGTCATCGAATCGAGTCTCGCCGACTGAAGCGATGACAAGTCGAAATGTATTTTGATGCGCCATGTTTAGGCTGAAACGACCTCCTTGATTCCACCCTTCATATAGAAAGCCTGCTCGCCTTGCTGGTCGTGTTTGCCATCGAGAATTTCTGCAAAGCTTCGCACGGTATCAGAAAGTGACACGTATTTGCCGGGTGCACCGGTAAACGTCTCTGCAACCGCAAATGGTTGCGAGAGAAATCGTTGGATTTTGCGCGCACGATACACGAGTCGCTTGTCTTCTTCGGAGAGCTCTTCAATGCCGAGGATCGCGATGATGTCTTGCAAATCTTTGTAGCGCTGAAGCACGCGACGTGTTTCGTTGGCAACACGGTAATGCTCTTCGCCGACGATTTCCGGTGTGAGTGCCGTCGATCCAGATTCGAGCGGATCAATCGCGGGATAAATACCGAGTGATGCAAGCTGGCGCGAAAGTACGATCGTCGAATCGAGGTGTGCGAATGTGGTGGCCGGCGCCGGATCGGTGAGGTCATCTGCCGGCACATAAATCGCTTGTACTGATGTGATAGAACCTTCAGTCGTGGATGTAATCCGCTCTTGCAAGAGTCCCATTTCTTCGGCGAGTGTCGGCTGGTATCCTACTGCCGACGGCACACGACCGAGGAGCGATGAGACCTCTGAACCCGCTTGCACGAAACGAAACACATTGTCCATGAAAAAGAGTACGTCTTTGCCACCCTCATCGCGAAATGCTTCGGCCATCGTGAGTCCGGAGAGCGCCACACGTGCGCGCGCACCCGGGACTTCGTTCATCTGGCCAAATACGAGAGCGGTCTTGTCGAGCACGCCGGATTCTTTCATTTCGTGATAGAGATCGTTGCCTTCGCGCACACGCTCACCGACTCCCGCAAATACTGAATAACCACCGTGCTCAGTGGCGACATTGTTGATGAGTTCCTGAATAAGCACCGTCTTGCCGACACCAGCACCACCAAAGAGTCCGACTTTGCCGCCCTTGATGAATGGCGCAAGAAGATCGATCGCTTTGATACCAGTTTCAAACACCTCCGCTTTGGTCGACTGTCGTGCAAATGCAGGCGGGTCTTGATGAATGGGTAGCCATTTCGCGTCTCTACCTGCAGCCTCTTTACCATCAATCGGCTCTCCGATCACATTAAACATTCTGCCGAGTGCTGCGTCGCCGACCGGCACAGAAATAGGAGCACCTGTATCAACAACTTCGGTATCCCGTGCGAGCCCCGCCGTGTCTTGCATTGAAATACAACGTACGCGATTCAGTCCCAAATGTTGAACAACTTCCAAGACAATACGACCATTTTTCACTTTGGCTTCCAGTGCGTTCTTTATTGAGGGCAACTGTCCTTGCCCGGAGCCTGCCTGCCGTGAGCCTGTCGAATCGGTCGAAGCATCGTCGAACCGCACATCGACAACCGGTCCGATGATTTGAGTGATGATCCCCTTTGACATAACAATGATACGAGTGTACCGTTTCTATCTTGTAATCTCAAGTGGATTAAAGCCCGCAGCGACAAATAATTGCGCTGGCCTGAAAAGTGGTCGAGGCAATGCCGACCATTCAAACCAATTCCACTCTTCCTGCTCATCCACTTTTGGTTGCGGTTCTCCAGATTTCCAGTCCGCTATGAAGTGAAAGGTTATGTAATGCGTCCACTGTTCGTGCCAATGATCTTCCATCCAGGATAGAAAATGAATATTCTCGATTTCGATACTCGCCTCTTCCTTTGTCTCTCGTATCGCGCACTCTTCTATCGTTTCAAACATTTCCAGGTGCCCGCCTGGCGGGCACCACGTACCTGCTCCGCTCGTCCGCGCACCGGCTCGCTTGCCAAGCAAGACGTTTCCTTCTTTGCGGATCCATACTGCAGTGCCGATGAGAGGATTTGTTTGCGCGATCATACAAATTCTTTCAGAAGGATCTCTCGCATTTTTTTGAGTGCCTTGCCGCGATGACTCGTCCGGCTTCGTTGTTCCACCGACTCTTCTGAATGCATCGCACCCGCCTCCTCGTTGAAGAAAATGGGGCCATACAAGGTAAGGAACGTAAATGGCAATCCCACAAATGCCGTCACAATCTCGGCAAGCTTCCCCGTATTTGTGGTCGCAATCAACAGCTCGCGCATAAGGTCACCCATTTCCGAGTCCTGTCATGACACCTACTGCAAACATCATCAGCAAAAACAGCGCCAGTGGAATTGTAAGTACAAAAAAAAGAATCTTCGCAAATTTAGTCGATGGACTCCTGTTTTCATCTGCGGAAATATGATTCTGAGCCTTTTTGTACACGAGATAAAGAAATCCCCCAAGAACGAGTGGTACGACTGTGAAAAACACACTTTCTACAATTACTGTTTGCATGTCATTTCATCGCTTCGATGCCGGAAGTGATTTCGGACACTTCACGCGTGATCGCGGCCTGGCGCACCTTATTGAAGGTGCGCGTGAGATCACGCGCCATTTCTTTTGCCTTGTCGGTTGCGCTCTTCATCGCGACCATACGAGCAGAGTGTTCCGATGCTTTGTTTTCAAGCATCGTATGGAAAATCGCGATATTGAGAAGCCGCGGGAGCAAGACCGTAAGTACCGCATCTGCCTCGGGCTCGATCGTATACGCAGCCGGTCGACGAGGTTTAACCTCATCGGTTCGAGGAGCGTACTTACCTTTCGCCGGTCGTATTCCCGCTACCATTTCTCGAATCAACTCGGTCGTAAGCGGCACGATTTGTCGAGCAGTCGGCTGCTGTTCGAATGTCGAGAGGAAATTCTGGTACACGACCACACACGAACCTATTTCGCTTGCTCGGTGCCAAGTCAATACTTTGTCCGTGACCTCACGAATGTTCGATTCTGAGACATCGTCGCTTACGTTTTCCAGTTTGAGACGCACATCGTAGCCGCGCGAAGCAAAATAGTCTGCCCCACGACGCCCAATACCGATTACAGCAATCTGCTCCTTTGCAAGCGCGCGCGAACGAATTTCTTGTTCGGCTCGACGAATCACACCGCTGTTGAGTGATCCTGCGAGCCCCTTATCGCTTGTCACCACGATGAGAACAGTTTTCAAGGTGGACATCGGAAGTCCTTTTTTAAAAGGACTTCCGATGTCCTTTTTCATCAAGGGGTGTCGATGTAGATCGGCCGACGCTGAGAGGCGCTCAAGAATTGTGAGTGCTGCCGCAGCATACGCGCGACCAGAGAGTGCGCGCTCCTGCGATTTGCGCATTTTTACCGCCGACACTGCCTCCATCGCATGTGTTACGGTACCCGTCTTTTTGTACGAGAGAATTTTGGATTTAATGGTTTTCAGATTCGCCATAATTACTTCTTCAGTCGATGGGCGTATTGTTCCAGAAAAAGCGGGAATTGTGAATGTATGGGATTTGGCGGCGAATGCAAAGTAAACCATCCGATCTCATCGAACTTGTGCGGCTCTCCATTTCGCACTTCAGCCGGATCAACGCGAACGAGAAAATCAACCGAAACCCAATGAGTCTTCTTTCCATTTTAGTCGCGGAAGACATCACGATATCCGAGGAAATCATATTCGAGAACATCAGCACAGTATTCTTCTTTGATCTCTTTCTTCAGATTCTCAACGATGGTAAGTCCGAATTCCAGACTCCCTCCCCCATTATCCCACTTGCCCTGCTCGTCTCGGCAGTTCGCACCGCGTTTATTGAAAAGGTAGTTTCCCCTTCCGTCGTGACAAAGATACGAAACGGTGACGCCGATATAATCGACGCCCCTGTTCATACCTTGATGCTAAAAAGTTCTCCGTGAGCTGCCTTGAATTCCTTCATTGCTTTATCGAGTGCCTTTTTCGAATCATCCGAAAGCTGCCCCGATGTTTTGATAGAATCGAGGACTTTTTTGTACTGACGATCGAGGAACTCTACGAACTGTCGCTCTATGTCGGTTACTTTGCTTACCGGTACTTCACGGAAGAATGTTTGATTCGCCGCATAGATCGCCGCGACCTGCTTCTCGACCGGAATCGGCTCGCCGTTTTTTTGCTTGAGCACCTCCACCATGCGTCTGCCGGTCTCGATGCGATCAGCTGTCTCTTTGTCGAGGTCTGACGCGAATTGCATAAACGCCTCGAGCTCGCGGAACTGCGCGAGCTCGAGCTTGATGCCACCGGCAACACTCTTCATCGCTTTTGTCTGTGCGGCAGATCCAACGCGCGAAACAGAGATACCGACGTCGATTGCTGGACGAATACCTTTGTTAAATAGATCAGAGATGAGGAACATCTGGCCGTCGGTAATCGATATTACGTTGGTCGGAATGTAGCCGGAGACGTCCCCCTCTTGGGTCTCAATGATTGGCAATGCGGTGATTGATCCACCGCCCTTTTCTTCGTTGAGGCGGCATGCACGTTCGAGCAAACGCGAATGCAAATAGAAGATGTCGCCCGGGTACGCCTCGCGACCCGGTGGGCGGCGGAGCAGGAGCGAAAGCTGTCTGTATGCGGTCGCCTGCTTCGAAAGGTCGTCGTAAATGATGAGCACGTCCTTGCCCTTGTCCATGAAATATTCGCCAATTGCAACCCCCGCATACGGTGCGAGGAATTGAAGGGCTGCTGGAGCCGAGGCTGGGGCGTCGACGATAATCGTGTATTCAAGTGCCCCTCTCTCACGCAGAAGCTCCGTGATGCGCGCTGTTTTCGATTCCTTTTGGCCGATTGCGACGTAAATGCAGATTGGTCGCTTTTCGGGTGTTTCACTCAACTGATTGATGATCGCGTCGATTGCGACAGTCGTCTTGCCGGTACCTCTGTCGCCGATGATGAGCTCACGTTGGCCACGGCCGATCGGTATCATTGCGTCGATCGCCTTGATACCCGTTTGGAGCGGGACCGAGACCCCTTTGCGGTCGATCACGCCCGCTGCTTGCCGCTCGACCGGCATCATCGTAGTTTCTGTGAAAGGTCCCTTGCCATCGATTGGCTCACCGAGTGCGTTCACCACGCGGCCAAGCATCTCGTCGCCCGCAGGCACCGAGAGAATACGGCCTGTTGATTTGACGGTCATCCCTTCACTCACGCGTGCAGTGTCACCGAGGATCGTGGCGCGCACTCCATCTTCTTCAAGGTTCAAAATAAGCCCGTACAGCTCGCTTCTTCCGCCAGCTGGCGGATGCATTGCATCGAGGAGTTTCTTGCCCTTGTGTTCTTCAAAGAGAACGACCTCGCTCATGAGAGCCTTCGAGAGTCCATCGATCGCGACCACGCCGTCACCAACCGCCGTCACTCGTCCCACATGCGCTGATACATTCGCAGGTGCGAACTGTTCGATCTCTTTGATAATTTTTTCTACCGTTGAACCATCCATATGTTTATGTGGTGACCCGATTATACATGTCGAGCAGGTATTTCTTGTAACTCGCGTCGACAAGGTGCTCTTTGCCCTCGAGGCGCCAACCGCCGATCAGCGTGTCGTCGACTTGCGTCTTGAGATCTTTTGCCTCCATACCGAGCTCTTTCAGGACTTCTTTTGCTTGTATCTGCGCCTTTCTTTCATCTTGTTCGCGAGCAACGGAAACTACGACATCCGTGCGCCTGGATGCTCTCTCTGCAATGCGCACAAGCGCTTTACCAACGCGCGACATAAGCTCCACGCGACCGTGCGCTTTTAGCAGATCATGCAATGCGTGCACCGCCTTTTTCGGTGGCATGCCATCTGTAATCATTTTCCATAGTGCTTGTGCGTACGCCTTTTCCATATCTATGTATTGCGAAGAATCTTTTCTGCGGCCAGCATTGCTGCGCGCGCGATTTCCTTGGAACTCTCCTGCATTGCCTGGCGCTTCGCTTCCTCAGCGCGTGCCTCCGCATCACGCAAGAGACCTTGTGCCTTCGATTCCGCAGATTTCACGATCTCGCTTCCCTTCTCTTCAGCGCGCGTACGTGCCGTTGCGGCAAGCTGCTCCGCTTCACGCGCCGCAGCACCAACGAGCTCGTCCCCTTTCTTTTTTGCATCAATAAGTTTCTTGTCAGCCTGTTCGGCCTTACGCACGCCCTCTGCCACTTGTTCACGGCGCTCGTCGATTATTTTGAGGATTGGTTTGTAGAGAAAATATGTAAGCGCCGAAAGAAGCAGTCCAAAGTTCACTGCCTGCACGAGCAGGAGTTTCCAATTGACGCCGAATGCTGCGAAGAGTTCTGACATCTTAGAGATTCTTAACGAGTGTAGCGAGTTTAGAAGATCTTAGACCCTGTGAAATCTTTTGCTTCGCGAAAGGCTGCTTCGCAGCATTTCACAGGGTTAAGCGCGACTAATTCGTAAATTCATAAGTCGCGCTAAACGAACTTGACGATAAAGCCAACTACGAGCGCAAAAATTGCCAATGCTTCCGCAAAGACAATTCCTGTGAACATGAGCGGCTGAATTTTGCCGGCGGCTTCCGGGTTGCGTCCAATCGCATCGAGGGCTGAAGCGGCAATCAATCCGACGCCGATACCGGGACCGAGCACGCCGAAACCGACAGCGATTGCCATACCGAGTGTCTTTGCTGATTCCAAATCCATACTGAATAGTTCTCAGTTTTGAGTTTTAAGTTATTAGTAAAGAACATCGACCGCCCGCATCATAGCACGTCAGAGGGTTATTTCCAGCGGTATTTAGTGGGGTTCTGCGATGGCAAGCTTGATAAAAAAGAGCGTGAGAAGGGCGAAAATTGCGGCCTGGACGAAGCCCACAAATACCTCAAATGCCATGATCGGTACTGGTGCGACGACCGGTAAGAAATAGGTCACGACGAGAATCAGTACCTCACCTGCAAAGATATTGCCAAAGAGTCGGAATGAAAATGACACGATGCGTGCGATTTCGGAAAAAAATTCGACGATCCCAACAAAAAAGGCGATTGGTCCACGGAAATTGATAAACTTGCCAGCATATTTCCACGCACCAATTGCGAGAATACCGCTGATTTCGATCACCAGAAAGCTCAAAATGGCGAGCATGAGGGTGACATTGAGGTCCGTATTCACGCTGCGCAAGAGCGGAGTGAATCCGGTGGCATGCCCGGAGCTCGCCGAAGGGTCCCCAAAAAAGCCGACTGATCCGATTCCAGGAGTAAACTCCAGGAGATTCGAAGTAAAGACAAAGAGAAAAATAGTAACAAGGTACGGGAAAAAGCAACGCGCGTATTCCCTGCTCTCGAGCGTCTCCGCAATGTAATCGTACACAAAACCGAAAAGCCATTCGAGGAGCAGCTGAAATCTCCCCGGGATGAGTTTGGGATTGCGTCCAATTACGATGGCGATGACGAAAAGCACGAGTATGACAGCCCAACTCGTGAGCAGCGTATTGGTTATCGGCAATCCGAAAATAGTCGTGATCGTCTCGGGTGCCAGCGCTACATGAATACCACTCTCCATCGGCGGCATTTTAGCACGCGCTCTTTACGGTGTCTTTTTTGGAGGAAGAAGCACGTTGTCGATGAGATACACGGTCCCGTTCTTTGCAGTGTATTGCGTGATCACAATCGCGCTGTTCACCAGTGGGATCTTATTGGAATCGTAGCTAAAGTTCAGCATATCGCCTGAAAGCGCCTGTATTGTGCCTGCGGTCTGCGCATCGACGTCGACCTCCCGTCCGGAGACAACGTGGTACTGAACGAGCCGCTTCTTTTCCGCCGCGGAGAGTTTGCTCATAGTGCCCGGAGCGAGCTGAGCGAACGCGCCGTTGGTTGGTACAAAAACTGTGTACTTCGTGCCGCCCGTTCTGCTTATCGACGCCGAGACTCCTGTCGATCGATAGAGCGAATTGAACTGCGATGCAGTTGAAATCGAACTGACAACAGACGATACATCGCTATAGGTTTTGCTCGAGCGACTCACGGTCACGGAGCTGCCCTCTGCTTCCCGCTGAGCTGGATTTGCGCCAGGCAATTCCTGAGTACCGCGCGAACCCCACAGTCCCATATTGAGATCGAGCGGCTGACGCGATACAACCCACCACAGACCAAGCGCTGCAATCACTACGAGAGCAACGAAACCAATCCAAATCTCCCTGTTCTCACTCATTTTCATACCGAATTCTTTTATCTATCAATGGTAAACATGGCTAGCTTGTCTAAACCGTTTCCGATGTCTAGACGTTTCTATCTTATCGATCTTTTATGAAATGTGCTATGGCGCCGAGGACATGCCCTTCTCTCTTGAAGAAACTATGATTCGCGCCTGGGATAATGATAACATCGTGCTTCACATCTATATTTTCTTGAAACCAGCGCGCTATATCTTTGGCGGGCCTATCCCCATGTTCATCTGCACCTGCGAGTAAAACAAGTATTGGGATTTTGACTTTCTGTAGGGTTCGCGGAATCTTTTTCGGTTGCGCGTAGGTAAAGATCTCTTCGTGACTATCGGGTGTGTACAGACTCAGGAATCGCTGTGCGTCACAGATAAACCACGGACCAAGTTCTGAGGGCATCAATGTGTTCGGATGACCTCTCTGTACGAGATTTTTTGCATAGTCTACTGCTTTTTTAAGTTTGCCTGCTGCCTCTCTCGCAACGGCCCCTGCATAGTCACTGAGTGGCCCGAGGAGAACAATGCCTTTCACTTTTGGATTCCGTTTTTGCTTGCTCGCCCAATAGATAGCCTTTTGCGCGCCGGTTGAATGTCCAAGGAGATAGATTTGTTTTGCCTTCATTTTTCGAGCAAGATTGATCGCCCCCTGTATGTCATCAACACACTCCTTAAAGATTTCCCGCCCGGCTCCCGCAGGAAACCAAGCGCTCTTGCGACGCATTTTTCGTTTGACCTCGGCGATTTGTTCAAAGCCGCGGTTATTAAATGTGAGTACTGCAGTTCTTGAATCGACAAGGACACTGAGGAGCCGGTGCATACTGAAAGCGGATGCGGTAAGACCATGTACGAAAATGAAAACGCGTTTCGCTTTTCGCGGTCCAAACCAGAGTCCATTGAGCGACACCTTTTTCGGCGTCACAATTTCTGCCACATATGCACGTTGCATATGCGTACACTCGCACGGCGGGAGACGCCGTGTCAATTATTTACTTCTTGAGAGCGAGTGGTTGCGCGTCGGCGCGTTCGAGTCGCCCGACGGCAAGACGCAGCTCATTTTGCGTTTCGGGAATGTCTTTGATATCAATTTTTCCAACCACTCGGATTTCGACGTCTTTGCATACGCCGAGCGCGATCGCGCGATTTACCTTTTTACCTGCGGCGTGCACTTTCGTTTCGGTATCGAACAAAATGTCGATTTGGTTGCGCTTACGTGGATGCATAGAGTCGGCAACTACACGCAGGCCGATCCCCTCTTGCACGACACCTAGTCCGCAATTCGGAGTCGAGGTGCCGACCTTTGGCATGATTTCGATGACCGTGCCAAATGGAAGTTCATCGGCGAGATCGATCGAGCGGGCAGCGACCACTTCGGAATGCGTGTATGCGCCGCTTGCCGTAATGTGCGGAGTCGAATCCGTCTGTTCGGGCACAGCGTTGTAACCCGTCATGCGAACGGTGTATGCGGGATATGAAGGCTCGAGGGACACTGTCCAATCACTTGCTGCAGCGATCGGGAGCGTAACTCCCTGTAAAAGAAAAACGCCCATTAAGGCCGTTGTCGTAAGTCCTGTCATAGCTGCAGAGGTCACCCCCTACTCCTTTATATTAGCACATGGAGAGCTTGCTGTCAACTGACTTTCTTGGCTCTATAGAGGCACCTTTCTGCCACGGAATTTGACAGTACGCGTAGAAATTCAGTAAAAATTCACACAAATTCCGATCGAAAACGGCTTCTCAATAATCTAGGTACCGTGCTGCCAAGATTCAAGATACTTGGTCTGCGCAGGTGTGAGCGAATCGATCGCAAGGCCCATGGAGCTAAGCTTGAGTTCAGACACTTTCTGCTCGATTTCGAGGGGCACATCATAGATGGCGGGTGCCAGCAGGGTCTTTTGCGTTGCAAGCCATGCACTCGCGAGTGCCTGCGTAGCAAAACTCATATCCATCACCGACGCAGGATGTCCTTCTGCGGCTGCGAGGTTGACTAATCGTCCCTCGGCGAGCACATAGATACGTTTTCCTGCTACTCTATATTCCTGCACATTTTCCCGCACAGACTTCGGCTCGCCTGCAGCAATTTTCTTTAAATCATTCAAATTTACTTCCACATCGAAATGGCCTGAATTACATACGATTGCGCCATCTTTCATTAGTTTGAAATGCCGTTCAACTATGACATCAACATTGCCGGTCACGGTGCAAAAAATATCGCCAAGCGGCGCCGCGACATCCATTGTTGTCACGAAAAATCCGTCCATCGCCGCTTCGAGCGCTTTGATTGGGTCAACTTCGGTCACGATTACGCCTGCACCCATACCTTTTGCCCGCATCGCGAGCCCTTTACCGCACCACCCATATCCTGCGACGACGAATGTCTTCCCCGCAATCAGTGTGTCTGTCGCGCGGATGATTCCATCGAGTGTCGACTGTCCGGTGCCGTAGCGATTGTCGAATAAATTCTTCGTCTTTGCGTCGTTGACCGCGACGATCGGCATTTTAAGCGCATGATCTCGATGCATGGCACGCAGGCGAATCACACCCGTCGTGGTCTCTTCCGTCCCACCGATCATCTGCGGCAAAAGGTCTGCGTGATCTTTGTGTATGGTGGATACGAGATCCGCGCCATCGTCCATCGTGAGTTGCGGCTTTTGTGCGATGAGTGCCTCGATGTGTTTGAAGAACGTTTGTTTACTCTCCCCCTTAATCGCAAACGTTTCGATCCCGTATTCCTGCACGAGCGCAGCAGCAACATCATCTTGCGTCGAAAGCGGATTTGACGCCGCCAAATATACATTCGCTCCGCCAGCTTTCAGCGTGCGCATAAGATTCGCGGTCTCCGCCGTCACGTGAAGAACCGCCGCAAGAGTTTTCCCAGCGAATGGTTTCTCTTTCTCAAACTGTTTGCGCACGGCGCGCAGTACCGGCATATCGCGCTCCGCCCATTCAATCCGCCGTTTTCCCGACTGCGCGAGGCTCGCATCTTTGATATCGCTCATAGGGGTTGCTCCTGTCCTGTCGATTGCACCCCCATTGGCGAAGATACGCTGTAGAGAATCGCAATCAGAACCGCTCCTGCGATGACAAGTACGGGTACCAAAATGACTATCAATCGCTTCATGCATCACAGATTATCACACAGCTGGGTATTGTTTGAGCAGAAATCGCCATGGCTTTTTCGCTCACTTCCGACCAAGTTTCTGAATGTGATGCAATTCTAACCTTTGCGCGAACCCATTTCGAGCGCTCCGCGCTCTAGCCGCTCGCTTCGCTCGCGGCCCCTCGCCCCACCGCCTCTATGCACTTCTTATTTTCGCGGGGGTGGATTCCAAAAAGGAATGGGCGG
>JACRFJ010000009.1 GCA_016217935.1 Candidatus Kaiserbacteria bacterium | reverse complement strand
GTCCATTTCCGTGCCGCTGCGGGCGTTCCTGCAGATCTTTGACTGGTACTTTATGAGCGCGTTGTACTTTTTATTGCTTCTCTTGCTGGCCTATGCGCTCCATATCCAAAAAGTGGGTACCGTCCGGCGCATTACCATCGTGGGAGGCATTTTAAGCATTGGCGCGGTCGTGGGCATACTCGCACGTTTCGTATTCGCGTCGTAGAGGGCCCGCGCCGAGCAGAACCGGCTTCATGCAGTATTGACAGGTATGCGCGATACTTTCCCGTATGCAAAAAATAACTCCGTGTCTGTGGTTCGAGCACAATAACGCCGAGGAGGCGATGCGGCTTTATAGGTCGGTTTTCAAGAATTCAAAAATCGTACACATTCAGCGCTATCCCGAAGGAATCAAGGAGGGGCCGATGGCCGGATTCGATGGTAAGGTGCTGACTGGTGTTTTCGAGCTCGAAGGCCAGCGTTTTATGGCGCTCGACGGTGGACCCGTCTTTCAACCATCAGGCGCGGTTTCGTTCTTGGTCGAATGCAAAGATCAAGCGGAGATCGATTACTACTGGGAGAAACTCACGGAGGGTGGTGACCCCGCTGCTCAGCAATGCGGGTGGCTGAAAGATAAATATGGATTCTCGTGGCAGGTCGTTCCTGATATGACGAGATGGTTGCAGAGCGCCGACAAGGCAGCGAATGATCGCGCGATGCAGGCCATGCTCACGATGAAGAAAATTGATGTAGCAAAGTTACAGGAAGCATACGATAATGCTTCTTGATGAATCGATTTGAACGAATACTTCTCGGTGGCGACATTTCTTCTCGTCACTGGTATATCGATTCTTGTCGGCGGTCTCATCGTGAGTCACTACTCATTCACGACGCTCTTTATCATTATGGGAGTCGTGCAAACTATCGGCGCGATTTATCAGGGCAAGATTCTATATCTCAAGAAATAAGATCCATCGTACGTTTGGTTGAATTTTAATATTCCAATTTTGACGCTATCGCCACTGATTTGGAATATTGTGTGCCAGGTATTTCGCCGGTGTCTCCAGTTGGAGCGGCTCTGATCCTATCGTCCTAGTCCCTTATGGTACTGTAAACACATGGCATTGCCGACTAAGGAAGAGGCTAAAGAAAAGCTAGGGACACACGTCAAAGATGAATACCAGCGTTACCACGCGCACATGGTAGGGACTGCGATGAAGGGATATGCGCAGCAATTCGGTGAAGATGCGGATCTCTGGTACCTGACGGGATATCTGCACGATATTGATTTTGAGGAACATCCCGACAAGCATCCGGGTGAATCGCTCAAATGGTTTCGGGATTGGGGCTACCCAGAAGAATTAATCCACGCAGTCGAAGCGCATGCATATGGATACAACGGATTTACAACGGAGCCAAAAACAAAACTCGCCGCCGCACTCCTCGCATGCGATGAGATCAGCGGACTTTTCTATGCATATCGAAAGCTGAATCCGATTCCATATGGGCAGATGAAAGCGAGCTCTATACGCAAGCGATTCAACGAAAAGAATTTCGCGGCGAAAATCGATCGCGCGGTCATCACTCGCGGCTGTGAAGCGCTCGGCGTCGGTCTCGATGAGCACATCCAAAACCTCATCGGTTTTTTCGCGCCGTTAGAATAAATTCCATTGCTATGATAATTCCAAACAAAAAGCTCAAGAGCGGATTCAGCATGCCGAGTTTCGGTGTCGGCACGTGGCAGATGGGTGGCAGGCATGATCACAATCCGCAAAACGACGATGGAGCGGATGTCGCGGCCCTTCGGGCCGCGATCGATATGGGCGTCACACATATTGATACGGCAGAACAGTATGCAGCCGGCTACGCGGAGATGCCCGTCGGACGCGCCATCGAAGGCTTCGATCGCTCGAAACTTTTTCTGATATCGAAAGCAATGCCAGCAGGGAAAGGCTATAACGAATACATCGATGCCTGTAAAGCGAGCTTGCAACGCATGCAAACTGAGTACCTCGACATGTATTTGCTACATCGTGTTCCCGATAACCTGAAGGAGTCAATGCGAGCGATGAATACACTCGTTGATCAGGGTCTCATTCGCCATATCGGTGTGGCAAATTTTGGTGTTGAGTCTTTTCAGAGAGCGCAAAGCCTCACTCCCCATCAGATTCCGTACAATCAAGTGCACTACAATCTGGAATTTCGCGAACCAGAGCGTACAGGACTTCTGAAATATTGTCAGGAGAACGATATATTGCTCGCAGGGTGGAGACCGGTACAAAAAGGCGCGCTCCTCAAGAATCCCCCGCAGATCCTTGTGGATATGTGTCAAAAATATAAAAAGACATCGGCCCAGATCGCAATCAACTGGCTCTTGAGTCAGGAACATGTGATCACACTCGTAAAGACGAGCAATGTTGAGCACCTCAAAGAAAATGTGGGTGCGATTGGTTGGATGATGGAAACGGAAGATATTGAACTACTGAGGCATGCATACCCGAATCAGAAAGATGTCTCGGATGCGGTACCGCTCGGATAATGACTCAGTCTAGAAGCCCGAGTTGCTTCTTAAACTCTACAAGCTCACCTTTTACGATGGGGCGATGATCGCCTGACCTGAGCATTCCAAGCTTGATATTCATTATGCGCACTCGCTCAAGATCGTCGATCTCGACACCAAGCGCTGCACACATGCGGCGGATCTGATGTTTTTTGCCTTCGATAAGTGTGATGTGAAATCTTTTGGGACCTGCGATCTCGACTTTGCACTGACGAGTCATGTAGCCTTCGATATTCACTCCACGCTCCATGCGCTTTTTAAAATCTTTTGGAAGCGGATCTCGTACAGTGACGCGATATTCCTTCTCGTGCACATAATCGGGGTTCAGGAGTCGCTCCGTCACGCGACCATCGTCGGTGAGGATGATGAGTCCGTGCGATCGCTTATCAAGACGGCCGATTGGGAAGATACCCCGCAGTGACGTCGCGCTTTTGATATCTTTCTCACCAAGTTGCGGTGAATGCGTTATGACGCCCATTGGTTTGTTGTATGCAAAATATCGATACGATCTTTTGTTTTGCCGGACTGCAATCGCGTCCCCCTCGTGCACCTTGTCGCCAAGGAGCGCTTTCTTGCCATTGATCATCACTTTCCCTTCTTCGATGAGGAGATCCGCAGCACGGCGCGTCGCAAAACCCTTGAGTGCCAGATACTTATTAATCCGCATTGGGTAGGACGTTTCTTTCATGCTGCATGAGTATACGCAGCATTGCAAAAGATATCTACAGGCTCAGAAAATCCGACAGAGAATGCATTCTGCAGGTGCTATCGTGTAGGTATTAGTTAAAGCAGCTTTATGGAGATTTATTTTGCAAAACTCTTCGGACTCTATTTCATCGTGATCGGTGCGATCATCCTGTGGCGTCGCAAATCGGTCATGCCGACGGTCGCCAATCTCGCAGCGAACCGCGGCGTGCTCCTTGCGCTCTCGACCGTCGAGATCGCCGCAGGTCTTGCGCTCACGATTGTGTTCCCATCGGTTACATTCAGCGTTTCAGGCGTGATCGGAATCATCGGCTACATGATAATTATCGAGGGCATACTGTATATGGCATCGCCTTCTCGAGTCGTGCAGCGATTCATCAAGCGCTTCAATAAACCGCGCTGGTTTGTCTCGGGCGGCGTGCTCGCAATCGTGGTCGGTGCATACTTGGCAGCATACGGATTTGCAATCATATAGGACCGAAGCAATTTTGATGCAGGGGTGGTAGCATGCCCGCATGCTTGTAGATGATGTCACGATCAGGCTCGAAGCAGGGCGAGGAGGCCGCGGAGCTGTCGCATTCAATAAGGTACGGCTTAACCTCGGTCCAACGGGAGGTGATGGCGGTCGCGGGGGGAATATTTATTTTGAGGGAGTATCCGATATCGGCGCACTCGGTTTTTTTGCCAGCAAAAAAGACATCAAAGCAGAGGATGGCAAGAACGGAAGAGGGCAATTTATCGATGGCCGAGATGGGGAAGATCTTATACTGAAAGTGCCAACAGGAACCCGTATCACGAACCTGGGGACCGGTTTTGCACGTGAAATCGAGAAGGCAAGAGATCGTGTACTTGCGGCCGGGGGTGGCGTCGGTGGGCGCGGCAATTTTAAATTCAGATCATCGACCAACACATCGCCAAAAGAATATGAAGAGGGAACGCAGGGGGACAGTGCGACGTACCAACTCGAGCTACGACTTATTGCGGATGTCGGACTCGTTGGTCTTCCCAATGCCGGCAAATCCTCGCTCCTGAATGAGCTCACTGCCGCAAAAAGCCGTGTAGCGAATTATTCGTTCACAACGCTCGAGCCCCACTTGGGTTCGCACTTTGGAGTCATCATCGCTGACATTCCCGGACTTATCGAGGGTGCTTCCGACGGTAAAGGGCTCGGAGTGAGATTTCTTAAACATATCGAGCGTACGAAAACACTTTTCCACCTCGTATCAGCCGAATCTGATGATGTCGTCCGTGATTACCATACGGTTCGTAGCGAACTTACAAAGTACAATCCAGCCCTCGCAGAAAAGAAAGAATACGTTTTTTTAACTAAAACTGATATAATTTCGAAAGACGAGGTATCCGACAGGCTTGGAGCTCTGAAAAGAGCAAAGGTTGAGGCTCGCGGGGTTTCGCTCTTGGAGCCGGAGAGCCTGGAGGATGTCAAAGGTATATTGAATCGCTTGCAGGTGTAAGTGAAGCACTCATTAAGCGTCTCATACTCAGCCGTGAAAACGGCACATTAGAAATAACATCAAAATATGGCTACAAATCGATATATGGCAGCATCCGGCGCAGTGGCACTTGTATTCTCGCTCGTCGCCGCGATCCCGGTCTTTGCCGAATCTGAGGGCACCGTGGACGCGAACGTCGGAATACACGGTGGACTGAGGGCGCGTCTCCTTGAACTACGGAAGGATCATCGCGAGGAAAGAAAGGATAAGCGCGAGGATCGAAAAGATGAGAGAAAGGACCAGCGAGATCTTCGTAAAGAAGAGCGCAAAGAGAAGCGCGATGAGAGAAAAGAGCATCGCGATATCGTCCGCGCGCACGCAGGAATCGTAACTCGATTCGACGGTTCGACATTTCTGATCGACCCGTTTGGAAAGTTGGGGACGACAACGGTTACGACGAATGCGTCAACGACCTTTAAGGTTCGTGATCATGCGACGTCATCAGCCGCTCTCCATGTCGGCTCGCATGTGATCGTGATAGGACCACTCAGCACATCGACCAACACAATTGCAGCAAACTCCGTCATCATTCTGAATGCCGGGTGGGGGTGGTTGAAACATTTCTTCCTGCGCTAATTGGCGCACACTGTACCCAAGAAGCGGCGTCGAGCCGCTTCTTGAACGTATAGCGACGAACGCATCGCTGATATAATACACAGTGCTTATTGAAGCGAACTGTGAATGCGCCTTTGAGATCCTCGGCTGGAAAAGATGAGCGCCCCGTGCTTTTTCCCTGGGCGTATGGTGCAGATGAAGTGCACGGTGCCCTTCATGTCGGATCTCAGGGTCTTTCTGAAGAAGAAGCCTTGAGACGGCAAAAAATTGCCGGACCGAACGAGTTTCGTAAAGTGCGTTCGGTGGATGGTCTTGGGATTTTCCTCAAGCAATTTGCAAGTCCGCTTATTTTTGTTCTCCTCGGTGCGGCGATTATCACGATGGTTTTGGGCGAGTGGGTGGAGACCATCGTTATCTTCCTCGCAGTTGTTGTGAATGCGTGTCTTGGGTTTTACCAGGAGTATCGAGCAGAACACGCGATCGAACGACTGACTGCGTACATCAAAGATCGTGCGCACGTCATGCGCATCGGCGAATACCACGAGGTTGATTCCGCACTTCTGGTGCCAGGCGATATTGTGAGACTCTCACTCGGAGCCCGCGTTCCCGCCGATGTACGCCTTACGGAAGCGACAAACGTTGCGCTTGATGAATCGTTTCTTACCGGGGAGTCGCTTCCCGTGAGAAAAATCACTCACCCCGTTTCCGAGGGTGCTGCATCGACGGAACAGTCGAATATGGCGTTTGCGGGCTCTCTTGTGGTCGAGGGGCTCGGAGGAGGCATCGTTGTCCGCACAGGTGAGAAAACGGAGATCGGGCGGATTGCACGCCTTGTTACGGAAACAAAAGATGAGCGCACCCCACTGCAAAAATCACTCGCATCACTTGCGTGGCTCATATGTGCTGTTGTTTTTTTCATCGTGGTGCTGCTTTTCGGACTTGGACTCTATCGAGGTGAAAACGTTCTCGACATGTTGCTCCTCTCAGCAGCAACCGCAGTTGGCGCAATACCGGAAGCACTGCCGATTGCGCTCACGGTCATTCTCGCAGTGGGAGTCGAGCGGATAGCGCAAAAGCATGGGATTGTGCGTTCGCTCTCCGCCGCAGAGACCCTTGGTTCGACGACTGTGGTAATGACAGACAAGACGGGCACGCTCACCCAAGCAAAAATGCGTATCACCGGCGTGATAACGACCCGAGCACTCCGAGCGCACGATGCTTTTTTAGCCAATCATGCGAAAAATCTTGGTGCTGAGGAAAAAAGTATTCTCTCTGATGCCCTTCTCTCCACGGATGCGGTGATCGAGAATCCATCCGACCCAGTGGAAAAGTGGCGCTTTATCGGACGGCCGCTTGAGAAAAACATCGCACTTGAAGCGCTTGCCGCGGGAATCGATGTACTCGCAATAACGCGGGATCGGCGCCAGCCACTCCTACCGTTCAACTCGACCAATAAGTTTTCACTCGCACACGATAAGAAAATGATGCACTCGATTGCAATGGGCGCACCGGATATATTGCTCGCGCGCTCGAGCGTTTCGAAAGATGATTTTGTACTGATCGAGCGGCGCATCCATGAGCTCAGCCTCGAGGGGAAGCGTCTCGTCGGAGTTGCGCGGCTCGTCGGTGTGCATGCACACGGGGAACATAAAAATTATGCTGCGATCCGTAACCTCGAGTTCCTCGGCGTGCTGGTCTTGTACGACCCGATCCGAGCAGAAGCAGCGGAGGCAGTTCGGAGAATAGAGTCACACGGCGCTCGTGTCGTAATGCTTACGGGGGATCTTAAAGGCACCGCGGTCGCAATCGCGAGAGATCTGGGGTGGGATGTGCAGGAGCGGTCGGTGCTTGTCGGTGAAGAATTTCGGCAGCTCTCCGACGAAGCCGCGCGCATGCGACTCCCCGATATAAAAATTTTTGCACGCGTCACGCCTGAAGATAAATTGCGCATTGGTCGTTTGTACCAATCGCAAGGTGAAGTCGTCGCAATGACTGGCGACGGGGTGAACGATGCTCCCTCGCTGAAGGCGGTCAATATCGGCATCGCACTCGGATCTGGGTCTGATGTCGCAAAAAGCGTCGCTGATTTAGTGCTTCTCGATGATAATTTCAAAACAATCGTACTTGCGATTGAAGAAGGTAGGCGCATCCTCGACAACATTCGTAAGACGTTTGTGTACTTGCTGTCGAATTGCCTCGATGAGGTTTGTCTTATTGGCGGCAGTCTCCTCCTCGGATTGCCACTCCCGATCACTGCGATTCAAATCATTTGGGTCAACTTCTTTACCGGATCCCTTCCGGCGCTCGCGTACGCGTTTGAAGAGAATCGTGATGTCCGATTGCGCCGTAATGGGCACATGATCCTTAATACGGACGTATATGTGCTGACGCTCGTTGTGGGCGTACTCTCGTCGCTGCTTTTATTCGCGCTCTACTGGTGGCTCCTCTCGCGCGGTCTCCAACTCGACGTTGCGCGTACCGTATTATTCCTCTGCTTCTCGACCTACATCTTGGGGGTCTCGTTTTCCTTCAAAAGTCTCCACAAACCACTCTTTGACTATCCGCTTTTCGATAATCGCATTTTGAACATTGGCCTTGCCGTTGCATTTCTTCTTGCTATTGCATCGATTACGATTCCGGTTATTCGCGAGACTCTTCAGCTCACCACCATTTCACCGCCATGGCTTCTCGTCATATTGGGTTGGTTGGTACTCAATGTGTGTCTTGTTGAAATAGGGAAGTGGGTTGTGCGGGCATTGCGTACGTAGTCGAGGATCTGTACAGTACCAAACATTGCTATGCATGCGCACATTCGGCACTACTTTCTGCTCGCACTTTTGATCGCTGCCGGGGTGCTCACCTTTCTCGTGTTCCAGCCGTTTCTCGCGCCACTTGCGCTCGGCGCGGTTTTTGCCGTCGTCTTGCATCCGATCCATCAGAGGTTCGTGAAGGCCTTTCGAGGTCGCGAATCACTCGCCGCCTTTGCAACAGTCGCGATCAGCATGATTGCACTCCTTATTCCGATGTTTCTGATCGGCTTTCAGTTGCTCAAAGAAGCGAATCAATTGTACGGATCGGTTTCTGCGGGGGATACGGAACAGGTTTTCGGTTCTCTCATTCAACGTGCAGTCACGAATGTCGAGCAATATGTCCCGAACGCTTCTACATTGCTCGAGGGGTTGCGTGCTGGAGCGGATCAGTACGCACGCACGGGACTCAATTGGATGATTCAGCACCTCGACAACGCGCTCTCTGGTATCGCTGCATTAGCACTCTCGCTCTTTATTTTCTTCGTAACACTTTACTACTTGCTCCGAGACGGTGTTCGCTTAAAAGATTACCTTGTTACACTCTCGCCACTTGCGGACCAGGACGATCGCACGATTGCGACTCGCCTCGAACTTGCCGTAAACTCGGTCGTGAAGGGCAAGCTCGCAATTTCAGCTACGCAGGGACTTCTCACGGGTATCGGCCTTGCTCTTTTTGGAGTTCCAAATCCTGTTCTCTGGGGACTCATCGCGGCGATTGCGTCACTCATCCCGCCCTTTGGCACCGCGCTTGTCATAGCGCCTGCAGTGCTCTTTCTTTTTCTCACGGATCATGTCGGTGCCGCCATCGGACTTACGATCTGGGGCACCGTCGCAGTCGGCCTCATCGATAATGTATTGGGTCCAATACTCATGAGTTCCGGCATGCGGCTTCATCCGCTCCTTGTCCTCCTCTCGGTGCTCGGGGGACTTCCGTTCTTTGGTCCGATCGGTATTTTCCTCGGACCGCTCACTCTCAGCCTCCTGCTCGCGCTCCTCTCCGTCTATCGATACCTTATGGAAAACGCCCAAAATCGAGTTCAGTAGAATTCGAGACGATTTGATTCCAATTGTAACCTTGCTCACTCGAGTAGAACTTTTTGAATGTTTGCGTATAATGAAACTCACATGAAGGGCTACTTTACCCGCGTGCTCGCGATCGTGAGCGCGAAGAAACTTGTGTACCTTGGCTCTGCCGCCGCGGTTCTTGTAGGTATCGGGTGGATGGCATTTGGCGGCAGCTCCGCATCCGAGGAGACGATGTCGGTTTCCCGCGGTGAGTTTCTCCAGCAGGTATCAGCTTCCGGTAAAGTTGTACCGGCGCGTGAAGTAGAACTCGGTTTTACGACCGGTGGTCGAATCGCGCAGGTGAATGCCCGTGTCGGAGATCGGGTGGGGCAGGGCGCGGTCATCGTCGCCATCGATAGCGGTGACATTCGTGCCAATCTTTTGCAGCGCGAAGCAGCACTCGAGACCGAGGAGGCGAAGCTCACGGCTCTGAAGCAAGGTTCGCGGCCAGAAGAAATTGCCGTTGCGGAGGCAGATGTCCAGGGTGATCGCGCAGCGCTCGTGCAGGCAGATGAAGCGGTTTTCGATGCGATCAAAAATGCATACACGGTTGCAGAGAGAGCGATTCGCACTGATGTATACCAATTCGTGAGTAATCCACGTTCATATTCTCCACAGGTCAACGTGACAAGCACGGACTCGCAATCAGTTATTGATCTTCAAGGCGCGATCATAAACGTCGAAGGGATTCTTGCAGCATGGGAGAAGTCTGCGCTTACACTGAATGCCGGTAACGAATCTATTGTCAAAGCACAGAGCAATTTGGGAGCTGTTTCGAAGCTCCTTTCAATCGCGAGCGTGGTTTTGAATCACGCACTCCCGAGCTCGTCGGTGAGTCAGACATCGATCAATGGTTACGTCGCCGACATAAACGCTGCTCGCTCGAGTGTGAATGCCACCCTCTCTGCACTCACCTCCACCGTCACCGCCCAAAAAAATGCTACTGCTCAGCTCGATGCCTCGCTCAAGAACTTGGCGTTGAAGAAGGCTGGGAGTGTCCAAGCAGATATTGATGCGCAGGCTGCTCGTGTACGTGCTGCAGAGGCAGATGTGGCCAACGGGCGAGCACAGCTCAGTAAAACACTTATCGTGGCACCCTTTACGGGTATCGTCACAGACGTCGATGCGAAAGTCGGAGCAATTGCATCCTCCAACTCAACGCAAATCAAAATGATTGGCGCTGACACCTACCAAATCGAGAGTTTCGTACCCGAGATCAATATTGCCCTCATCAAAATCGACAACGCTGCTGCGATTACGCTCGATGCGTATGGCGAGGAGGTGACATTCGTCGCGCACGTCGTTTCGATCGATCCCGCGGAGACTGTCCGGGACGGAGTGTCCACCTATCGAGTCGTACTCCAATTCGATGCAAAGGATGATCGAATCCGATCGGGTATGACGGCCAATATTGTTGTCACGGCGGGGGAGCGCAGCAATATCCTTGCAATTCCGGTTGGTCTCATCAAAGAAAAGAATGGCAAAAAATATGTGCAAGTAAAAGAGAACAACGCGACCGCCGAGCGGGAAGTTACCACGGGCGCGCTTTCGTCGTCGGGTCAGATCGAGATTCTTTTTGGGCTTTCTGAAGGGGAAGTCCTGATCGTGAAGAGTGCGGAGTAACATGCTCTCTCCTTTGAATTATCGCATCGGATTCTTTCTCGCGATTCGGCAAATTCGTCGCGCGAGCCTCTGGACGACAGGCCTCATCATCTTCGTGATGGTGCTCACATTCCTGAATCTCGTGGTCGTCTCCGGTATTCTCGTCGGCCTCATCCAAGGATCGATCAACGCGTGGCGGAGCGAATATACGAGCGACGTCATCATCTCAACACTTGATGACAAGAAATATATCGAGAACAGCACAAATCTTCTCGAACTCATCAAAAGCATCCCCGGTATTGAATCGGTGTCTGCACGCTACAGCGAGGGTGGCACTCTTGAAGCGAATTACAAAACGCGCAAAGACACCGACAAGGCAAATGTCGCGGCTGCACAGATCTTTGGCATCAACCCATCTGACGAGCAGTCGGCGACGGGCCTCGGCGACAAGATCTTTGAGGGCTCGTACCTTACATCCGGCGACTACGACAAAGTTTTGCTTGGATACTTCTTACTTTCGCAGTATGTGCCTGTCGATGATCCGAATCTTGCTGCCCTAAAGAACGTCGGCGTCGGCGACAAAATCCGCATCAACGTGAATGGGGTGATTCGCGAAGTCACCGTAAAGGGAATCATCAAGAGTAAGGTCGATGGGCTTACGCGAAACGCGTTCATGCTGGATTCGCAATTTCGCAGCATGATTGGGCGCAATGACGGCAACGTGGATCAAATTGTCATGAAGCTCTCTCCGCATGCAGATCCGATCAACGTACGCGATGCACTCACGCTCCACGGCGTCGATCAGTATGCGAAAGTGCAGACGTATGCCGATGCGCAGCCGAAATTCCTTAAAGACATCATCAATACTTTCAACATGCTTGGCGCTGCGTTCGGCTCGATTGGGCTTATCGTTGCATCGATTACGATTTTCATCGTTGTATTTATCAACGCGCTCACCCGCCGCAAATATATCGGCATTATGAAAGGTATCGGCATCCATGGGCGCGCGGTCGAGATTTCATACGTGTTCCAATCAGCATTTTATGCACTCTTCGGTTCGGGAATCGGGCTGGTACTCCTCTATGGACTTTTGGTGCCAGCATTTATCGCGCACCCAATCGATTTTCCATTCAGCGATGGTATTCTCGTGGCACCGCTCAGCGACACGCTTTTTCGTGTGGGACTGCTCGTATTTGCCACACTCGTCGCTGGCTACATTCCCGCATGGATGATCATTCGGAAAAATACGCTCGACTCGATTCTTGGTCGAAATTGATCCTATGATCGTTACACGAAATTTAGTCCGTACGTACGTGAAAGGCGACGTTGTTACGCCAGTTTTGAAGGGCATCGACTTTGAGGCACAAGAAGGGGAGTTTGTGGCGATCATGGGCAGAAGCGGCGCTGGAAAAAGCACCTTCCTCTACCAGATGAGTCTCCTCGATGATCCGACGAGCGGGGAGATTGTGATCGGAGGGCACGATACGCACCATATGAGTGCGCAGCAAAAGATGAAATTCCGCCTCGAGAAATTCGGCTACGTTTTCCAGGATTATGCACTTTTGCCGGATCTCACGGCGATCGAAAACGTCGCACTTCCACTCCTCATGCAAGGTCTAGACCGAATTGAAGCCTATACCAAGGCAGGGGACTCGCTCGGGAGAATTAACCTGGGACACCGCCTCTACTCGCTTCCGTCGCAGCTCTCAGGCGGTGAGCAGCAGCGAGTTTCGATCGCGCGCGCAGTCGCTCATAGCCCGAAGATTCTTTTCGCTGATGAACCGACCGCGAATCTCGACAACATCTCATCTCGCGCCGTCATGGATATTTTTCTCGATTTACACAAGCAAGGACAAACGATTATCATGGTGACTCATGAAGAAGAGTACGCGAAACTCGCGCAGAAACTCATACATCTCGACGATGGAAAGGTGATCTCGAGCGTCCAGCATCCCACGATGCGGGACGTGAAAGATGCAGAGAAACCGATCTAAAAAATGATGGATTTCGTAAATCCATCATTCGAGTAGCAATGGTTTGATGGATGTAAGCTCGATATCGCGCACGTATTTGCTCAATACGCGTCTGTAGTCTTTGAATATGTTTCCGAAGAGCGAGGTCGTAACTACGGACGGGAAATTGCGCTCACCGCAATAATCCATATAGCTGCTCCATCTGTATGACGACAAGTGTTTGAGGGCCGTATCTGCATCTCGTACTCGTAACGAGCGCCATTGCTCCGCGCCCTTTAGGAAATCGAGCGGATTCAAGTGAATGTAATGCAAGATATGTAGGAAGTGTGCGTCAGAGTCGATGAGGATTTTTTTTGTTCGCCCCTGAAACAATGTTCCCGCTCGAGTATTTCTTTCGTTGAAATAATTTGCGTAGCCAACATTCAGCTTTCTTAGGAACGTGCTGAGACCCCCTTCTCGTCGCTCGGAAAGCAATAGGTGATAGTGATTCTTCATAAGGCACCACCCGTGGATGTCCACAATCGGCTCCCGATCAAATGATGGATTTCGTAAATCCATCATTTGTGAGCCAAACCGCCGGTACGCATTTCCCGCGGGCTTCGAATCGTTGAATTCGTACATGTCATGTACAAATCTTGCGTGGTCCATACTGTCGACGAAAAGCGTCCGTCTCTCAACGCCTCGGTTCAGTACATGATAGATCTCCATATCCCCATGTTCTCATGATGGATTTACGAAATCCATCATGGGGCTGGGGATCACTGGTACACTTTCTTGATGGACCGATTCGCGCATGTGATTTTGAGAATTGGTGTCGCCTTTGCCTTTCTCTATCCGCCGATTGATGGGATCTTTCATCCGGAAACCTGGATTGGATACTTTCCGTCGTTCGTGCACGGTATCCTTCCCGATGCGGTCCTCTTGCACGGATTCGGTATCTTTGAGATCCTGATCGCCCTTTGGATCTTGACGGGAAAGCAGATCGCACTGCCGTCGTTTGCGGCGACCGGAATGCTCGTGGCTATCGTTGTCTTCAACCATAATCAATTCGAGATTCTTTTCCGTGATCTCACGATCGCCGCCTCAACGCTCGCACTTGCGCTTGATGCCTATCGTCGTGAAGGCCTCACCCCTTCCAGAGGCTAAACGAGGCATTTGATATCCTTACTGCATGAAGCGTACTGTCATTTTCGATTTTATCGGAACGCTCTTTGATTACGAAAGGGGCGATCTCTATTCGGGCGTTGCGCACATGCTCGCAGAGCTCAGCAAAACGCGGCTCCTGCTCCTCCTCAGCAGGCAGGAGGGCGGACGGCACGACTTGATCAGTGAGCTCGGCATTGCTCCGCATTTTGCGGCCACATACTTTGTACAGAGAAAAACCCCAGAAGTACTCGCCGACATTCTTTCAGAGCACGATTTGAAAGCAGGCGAGACGATCATCGTGGGGGATCTTCCGCGATCTGAGCTCGCGGCGGGAAAAGCACTCGGTGCTGAAACCATCTGGATCCGACAGGGACGCTTTTTCCATGAGATGCCTAACGAAAGCAACAGGCCGACGCACATCGTCGAGTCCATCGAAGAACTCCATAAACTTCTGAGCGGTCTGCCTTGAGGAGTTATACTGGAGTCTATGAGTCGTAGAACATGGCACGATGCGTACAGAGAAGCTCGCACTGCGGGGGATGCGGTCGCAGATAAAGTCGCAGGATTCGTCGGATCATGGACGTTTGTGTACGTGCACATCGTCTGGTTTGGCGTATGGGTTTTCTATCCTGTCGAGCCATTCCCATACGGCATGCTTACGATGCTTGTGAGTCTTGAAGCGATTCTGCTCTCGACACTCATCATGATGGCCCAAAATCGTCAGGCCGACCGCGATCGACATCAAGCCGAAGCCGATTACGATACGAATCTCAAGGCGAAGGACGAGATCGAGGATGTGCAGCGCGCCCTCGCCCGCATCGAAAACGAAAAACTCGACAAAATTCTGCGTATACTCGAGCAAAAATAATAAGGTTGCCGCTGCTACATCGGCGTTTCGGCAGAATAGCAAGATATTGACACGCGAATGCAATAATTGTATTGTATCGCTGGCAAATAGTGGAGGTGAACATGCGCCGAGCATGATCGTGGCTTTGAAATCAACCGCTGCATCTTTAACGAGGACTTCTGTCTGAAGGGGATGCGGCAACGCATCTCATTCAACAGGAGTCGACAATGAACGGACACAAGTGGCCGCTGCGACATGACTTCCCTGAAGAGCTGACCGCCGTCCTCCGTGACGGCGAGCATCGGGGTCGTCATCAGTTCTGGGCACACTACGAGGTCGCGCGGGAGCGTTTCAAGCTTGTCGTGACCACACGCTGGCACAGGGACAACCCTGCTGCTGGTGAGACATGGATTCTCACGCCGACCGGAAGCCCGAACGGCCACATCGTCTTCTGCTCGCTCAAGGGGCGGGCGGAAGCAACGTCTCAGCCTTGCGCTCAACCGGAGCCGGTTCGCTACGGAGAGAGCTGCCCGAATGTCGAGAAGGGCACGTTGCTCGATCTCGACTACGAGCCTCCGGAGCGCGATCCGGAACACGAAGAGTTTCTCTACGAACTCTGGACAGGGCGCAACGAGGAGTGAGTCCACGCAAATGTGCCCCATCGCGAGTCGCGATGGGGCGCGCTTTTTTATACACAGGTGACTCTGCTACAACCCCGTTAGAGACGGAAGACCAGCGCGCATGGTGCATGCGATGTGAGAGAAGTTATTGATTCGGTTTTACACACGAAATCTAATACAGGAAGCATAGCTTCCTGTCTCTAACGGGGTACAATGCGGGCATCTATGGAGGATATCGGAGAAAAATGTGCAGTCTTCGGTGTCTTTGGCAAGGGGCTCGATGTAAGCCGCCTTTCATTTTTCGGCCTCTATGCGCTCCAACACCGTGGT
>JACRFJ010000007.1 GCA_016217935.1 Candidatus Kaiserbacteria bacterium | reverse complement strand
TGCCAAGCTCTGCCACTGGTCCACTGGGGGAGAGAGCTTTGAGATGATCGCCGCGGCGCGCAAGCGTGGAGCAGACATCGTGCTTGAAGTCTCGCCTTTGCACCTTCTCTTCGATACGTCGATGACGGATGCGGACCCCTCTCTCTGGACCAAAATTCAGATGAATCCTGCAATTCAGGCACCGGAACACCGTGGAGCGCTCATCAAAGGATTGAAAGATGGATTTATTCAATTCATCGCGACCGACCATGCGCCACATACAGAGGAAGAGAAGTTCTCTGCATTCGCCAAGTTTAAGAACGAATACATGGGGAAGAGCAACAAAGAAATTGCTGCGGAGATTCGTAAGAAAGATCGAGAACTTTTCTTGAATACCTGCTGCGAAAATAATCACAGTGGCGCGCCCTGGCTCGATACCTATGCGCTCGTCTGTACATGGCTCATGCGCGAGCATGGATTTTCAGCGCAGGACGTTGCGCGCGTATCTGCCTATGCGCCGGGCTTATTTGTGAATCCGCATTTGAAGCGGCAGTTTCCGAAAAAGAATTTCGGGAAGGGTTTTGGACAAATCAAAAAAGGATTCATGGGATCGCTCACTGTGCTCAATACGAAAAAAAACACGAAAGTGCTCCGCAAAGATTTAAAAACAAAACCTGGCTGGTCGGCGCTCGAAAATCGCACGATGCCTGGCGCTATCGAAGCGGTTTTCATCGGGGGAAAACGCATATGAATACCAACGAAAAAAAGGCAATTGCGCTCCATAAAAAGCTTGGTGGGAAAATCCGGATTGAATCTGCGACTCCCATACGCAACAGGGAAGATCTGGCGCTTGTCTACACGCCTGGCGTGGCCGCTGTATCTTCTCTCGTCGCAAAGAATCCCAAAAGCGCGCGCGAGTATACGATGAAAGGCCGTACAGTTGCGGTCATTTCCGATGGCTCATCTGTGCTTGGGCTTGGCAACATTGGCCCACTTGGTGCGCTTCCGGTCATGGAAGGAAAGTGCGGTCTTTTTAAAGTGTTTGGTGGAGTCGATGCGGTGCCGATCGTGCTCGACCTCTCCACTACGGTCGAGGCAGGTACACAAGCAGAAATTGATGCAATTGTAGAAACAGTAATTCGCATTGCACCTGCATTTGGGGGTATCAATTTCGAGGATATCGCAGCGCCGAAGTGTTTCGACATTGAACGACGTGTGATCGAGGCGCTCGACATCCCGGTGATGCACGACGACCAGCATGGCACGGCGATCGTCGTTTTGGCAGGTATCTTGAACGCGCTCAAAGTTGTTGGTAAAAAATTAACGACATCGGATGTCGTTATTTTGGGGGCAGGAGCAGCGGGAACGGCAAGTGCAAAATTGTTGCACATCGCGGGCGTGAGGAATATCGTGGTACTCGATAGTAAGGGGATTGTTACGTCTTCTCGGCCGGAGGCGCACAAGCGTGAGCTTGCAAAATTGAACGTGAAAAAAATCAGAGGCGGTCTGCGGGACGCATTGAAAGGAGCCGACATATTGCTCGGCGTCTCGGGCCCGAATCTTGTGAGGAAGTCTGACATCAAATTAATGAATAAAAAAGCAATCGTTTTCGCAATGGCAAACCCTACGCCGGAAATTATGCCGGACGAAGCGAAACGGGGAGGAGCGATGATTGTGGGTACCGGCCGATCAGACTTCCCAAATCAGATCAACAATTCCCTCGCGTTTCCGGGCATCTTTCGTGGTGCACTCGATAACAAAGTGACCAAGATAACAATGGAGATGAAGCTCAGGGCTGCGAAGGCAATTGCCGGGCTTATCAAACATCCACGAGCAGGAAAAATCGTGCCTGACATGTTCGACAAACGCGTCGCTCCCGCAGTCGCAAAAGTCATACGTTAAGATCGTACTTGTGAATAAGTGAATCAAACGCCATATTTAACGGTACGATTATTGCAATGGCTCGATTCGCTGAAAGAAGCAAAGCAAGATCTTTTAGAGCTCAAGGTAAAAGTTACTCAGAGATCAAGAATCTTATGGGTATAAGCAAAAGTACTTTGAGCGACTGGCTTAGTGACATGCCGTTGTCATCAGAGCAAATACGATTGCTTCGGGATCTGAATCCCAAACGCATAGAACGATTTCGGGAGACAATGCGCCGGAAACGAGAAGTGCGTCTTAAAGAGGCTTATGAGCGCGCCAAAAAAGATATTGGCGTTCTTTCGCGGCGAGATTTGTTCATTGCTGGGCTGTATCTTTATTGGGGTGAAGGCACAAAGTCGGATCGTGGCGCTATTGCAATCTCAAATACTGATCCGCAAGTTCTTCAAGCGTTTCTCAATTGGGCAGAGATTTTGCATATTCCGAAGGAGAAAATAAGAACTCGCCTTCATTTGTACTCGGACATGGACGTGAAGCGTGAGACCAGGTATTGGTCGGAAATCCTCGAGATTCCTGTCGAAGAATTTCGAAAGCCATACATTAAAAATTCAACACTCACTGGTCTAACTTACAAAAATGGATACGGCCACGGTACATGTAACCTTCGTTTTGAAAATATGCCATTATGGGAGTACATTACTATGGCGCTGAAATACATGCGCGAACTGCACATCCGCCCTTAGCTCAACGGTAGAGCAAACGACTTATACTCGTTTGGTTCCTGGTTCGAATCCAGGAGGGCGGACCAGAGAGGAAAGCGAAAGCCCGAGCCAGCCGCCTCACTTCGCTCGGCGGCCAAACCCCGTCGCCCTTTCGGGCAGAATTCGAAGTGGCGATTTCGCATTTTTATACTGAGCATAGTCGAAGTACGGGAAAAATATTTTTTTGGCAATACGTAATCCAGCGGAGCCGCCATTCCACAATGCTTGCGTGTCTCGCAACGGCTTGACTTTAGACGATTGAGTGCAGGTCGCGATTGAACTCTTCAAGAGCGTTTGCGAGCTCCTTGAGCATTCGCTCATACTCGGCGGGATTTTCGCGCTTCAACATTTCCAGTCGCTTTTCAATCTGCTGCATCGCCGTTTGTAATTGTTCTTGCGGCATACACTATTATGATTTCCGCTCCATTGTATTGAGCGTCTTTTCTGCCTGGTCGTACATTTTCATGGTGCGCATGGACATAATCACGCACGCGGTGAATAGAGATGTGGCGGTTATGCGCCCACCCATATTGATAAGAGGGTCGAGTGTCTGCTCCCAATCCGCGCCCATATGCTTTCCGATACCTTCAGCGATTCCCGTGAACACGGTGGGCGTATTTATCATCGCCGCCACACCGAGTACTCGCTGATTGAAGCGTCGAGCGCTCTCCTGAATTTTCAGCAATTTCGATTGCCCTTCGGCTGTTGAGGCCAGTTCCTCTCCGCCGGGAATTCTTTGAAGATTCATCTTTGTCTCGCCGACGAGTTTGTGCACACGAAGCTCGAGGTTATCTAGTCGCTCGTGAAGTTCTGGCTCTTCGGGCTCGTTGCGTTGCGCTCGTGGTTGCTCAAAGCTCATGTAGCTAGCTTAGCACGGGCTAATTATTTCAGTTTCGGAGCGAAACGTTGTGAGGTCAACAGACCGAACCGCAATCCGGGGTCGCGAATCGTTTGTGCGGCGGCGCAAACGAATTCGTGACGACAAATATCGCGTGCTACCATTTTCGGATGCCAGAGAGCAAATATTTCAACGCCTTCATGCAGGTGGGACTCGTCGGGTTCACGATACTTGGATTTCTCTTTACATCTCTGAAACTGCCGGCGTACGGAGTCATATTCAATTTGATAGGTCAAATTTTCTGGTTCTACAGTGCGTGGCGTGCATGGAAAGAGGCGAATCAGATCGGGATCCTCATCAACACGGCGATTATCACGATCATTCTCATCGCCGGGGTCATCAACTACTGGCTCCTTTGATATGGCTGCGCACATTCACGACAAAATTGATTTCACGGCGGAGGTCTTCATTGTGTGCAACAGCAAAGTGCTGCTTCGCCGGCACGACAAATACGGAATTTGGCTTTCTGTCGGGGGTCATATCGAGCTCGATGAAGACCCGGTAGAAGCCGCCATTCGCGAAGCGAAAGAAGAGGTGGGACTCGATATCGAATTATGGGATTCGCGCTTAGAAGATGCCTCGGACGATCTGTGGAGAGAGGTGCTGCCACCGGTCGCAATCGGGCGACACCGTGCAAAACATCCGACGAATCCAGATCACGAACATGTGATTCTCGTCTATTTTGCAAAGAGTACATCCGACGCAGTCATTCCACAAAAACACGGCGATAAAAGCGATGAATGGAAATGGTTCAGCGCAGAAGATCTCGATCGCGAAGATATACGGCCCAATGTGCGCGCATACGCCAAGCGAGCCCTGCGTACTTTGAGTACGTAATCATGGGAAATCTATCCTTGCGGGGGCATTTCCCCGTGCGAGAATGCTTGTATGCGTAAATTGAAAGCGGCAATCCTCGCGGTATTTCTTCTGTTGCCCTCAGCTGCATCCGCGCTCACGCAAGCGGAGATTAATGCACAGACGCAATCAATCCTTAACCAACTTGCGCAGCTGCAACAGCAGCTCAACCAACTCACCGCAGCATCGGGACAAACGAATGGGGTAGGAGTTGTTTCAGTGGTGCCGCCACTCTACAGCTGTCCTTCCTTCGTTCGTACACTGAAGCTCGGTATGTCTGGAAGCGATGTCACAGAGCTCCAGCAATTTCTTGCGCGCAGTCAAATTATCTACCCCGAAGCTCAGGTCACGGGGTACTTCGGCGTGCTCACGCAAACAGCTGTGCAGCGCTGGCAGGTGAAATACAATATTGTTTCCAGCGGAGCACCTGAATCCACCGGATACGGTGTCGCGGGCCCACGTACGTACGCGTCGTTTGGAACGCGTTGCTCGGGATCGTCATCGACGAATAGCACGACTGGCGATATTGTGGGCGGCTACATTCGTGTGACGCCGACTTCCGGCGCTGCACCACTCCCGGTTTCCGTTGTCGCGACGGTGAACACGGTGCGCTCCTGTGCCGCTGCGACATATTCTCTCGATTGGGGGGATGGTGCGCCTCCACAGCAGATTTTTATTCCCGCTGGCCGCTGCGAAGAGGTCACGGAGACTCATACGCATACGTATCCAAACCCCGGCACACAAACAATCAAGCTTTCTTCAGGTGCACATGTCTCTGCTGCGACGGTGTATGTCTCTGGCACCGCAGGAGTTCAGACCCAAATTCAAGGACAACCTACATCAACCGGGGCGACGACTCTCGTACAGATGAGCTCAAACTCGTTTACTCCCCGGACACTCGCCGTTGCTCGCGGTACGACGGTCACGTGGAGCAATACGGATTCGATGATGCACAATGTAACGGCCGATAATGGGAGCTACGCGAGCGGTGACATGCCACCTGGTCGGACCTACTCACTGACACTCACGATTGCTGGCACCTACAGCTACTACTGTTCGATTCATGGAGGACCAGGTGGCACCGGCATGTCAGGGATTATTGTCGTCAACTAAGGACGTGTGTGTATTATCCCCACGAAAACGGTTGGTCTTTTAGACGAAAAGTGAGAGCATGAACGCATCTCTCTCCCTTTGATGCCCAATCAAAATAATCATATGTATCGTCGCATCCTTATCGCCGCAATTGTTGCGCTTCCGGTGTTTGCCTTCGCCCAAACGACAGATCAGCAAATAACAAATCTCTTGAGCCGTGTCGCAGAGCTTCAAAAGCAGCTCCAGATGATCCCTGGGTCGACGAATACAACCGCGGTATCAGGTCAGTGTGTCGTCCTGACGAAAAATCTCGTACGAGGTTCGATTGGTGATGAGGTGCTCAGGCTGCAGCAATTTTTGATAACACAAGGGCTCCTCGCCGCAGGCGGCGCAACGGGACAGTACGACGTACTTACCGAGGTTGCGGTGCAGCGCTGGCAATCTTCACACGGCATCGTCTCCGCCGGGACGCCAGAGACCACCGGATATGGCGCGACAGGACCGAGAACTCGCTACTCGATCGCCAATTGCGCAACTTCTTCTGGTACCCAAATTCCGGGGCAGATCATTCCTCTTGGGCAGCAGCCAATTCAGCAGTGCCCGTACGTGCCGATTCCTGGGTCCTGCACCGGTTCTGTGCAGCCGATTCGCGCGAGCGCGAATAACAGTGCGAGCTGCATTATCGGATGGCAGTGCACTTCCAACGGTCCAGGCACGCTGCCCGCGCAGACATTCAATGCATCTGTGCGTTCAGGTCCCGCGCCGCTTGAAGTCGTTTTCTCCGGGCTAGTCACGAGTGCGAGTGCGGGATGGTGCAACGGGAATGTGTGCCCGTCGGTACTCGAGTTCGGCGATGGACCCACGGGTACTGTATTCTTACCTTCGACTCCCAATACAGCACTCTCATACACACTCTCACACACCTATACGCGAAAGGGCACCTATACCGCGAAGTTACACCAGGGCGACGATACCAAGCCGCTTGTCGGATCTCCGATCATCATTGATGTCGCGACTTCGACCTCGGGTTCGAGCACGACTACTCCGTACATTTCACTCTCGCTTGCGCCTTCTGCACTTCGTGTGCACGAACAGCTCGGGATTCGATGGGCGACTCTCAATGCACCTCAAAACGCTGCGGTTCGATTGAAAATCGATGGGGGTGCGAGTATTGCACAAGGACTCGATGCAGAAGAGGCCACAACGACATACAACTGGATCGTACCGACGATGGCGACAGGAACGTACCGAGTGATCGCAGAGTTATACGCTTCGTCGAATCTTGCGACTGCCTCTGCTTCATTCACACTTCGCGACGATACTTCAGGTGTGTGTCTTGCGATCACGCACAATCTTGGACCCGATGATACCGACGCGGCGACTGATGGAGACGTATCGAGGCTGCAAGAATTTCTCGCGCTCGATAGCGAGACGTATCCCGAAGGAAGAATCTCCGGTTTCTATGGTCCCGCGACGGTCCGTGCAGTGCAGCGCTGGCAAAGTGCGCACGGCATTCTTTCGTCGGGTTCTCCAGAATCGAATGGTTACGGAGCCGCCGGTCCGCGCACGCGCGCGGCGATGACGGCAGGATGTTCGGGAAGTGCCATACTCTCCGCGACACCGCGCAGTGGCGCTGCACCGCTCGAAGTGACATTTACCACTGGAGCAGTGACGACATCGTATTTCGGCGGTACGCGCATCGAATACGGAGATGGTGCATCGGCGATTGTTTGTAATCCAGGTTCTCCGTGCGCTGGATCGACAGTGAAACACGTATATACAAACGCAGGCGCATTTATCGCTCGGTACGTGGGACTCGGAGAGGGATCTTCCACAGTGCTCGGTAGTGTGAGCATCAATACGACGGGCGGAGGAGGTCCATCAAGCTCGTGCGCAGAAATCTCGCACGCGATGGGTCCGGATGATACCGATGCTTCGACAGAGGGCGACGTGTCCCGTTTGCAGCAATTTCTTGCAAAAGACAGCGCGATCTATCCCGAAGGTCTCGTGACTGGATTCTATGGTCCCGCGACGGTCCGTGCAGTGCAGCGCTGGCAATCCGGAAAAGGCATCGTTACCTCCGGAACACCAGAGACGACAGGATATGGCGCCGTAGGACCGCGTACGCTCGCGCTCATCGCATGCGGTGGGCAACCTGCGGCCGGCTTCACTGCATCGCCGACCTCCGGAGAGGCACCGCTTCGCGTGACGTTCACATATGTTCCTGTTTCCGAGATGACAACCGCTGCGCTCTTTGTTGATTTCGGTGACAGCACAGGGGTAGGCGGCATGTCTACCGTAGACATGATCTGTCCGACACCACAGTGTGCCATCCCGCAGAAAGTGACGCATATATACACGACAACAGGTACACATACAGGACGGCTCTTCCAATATGTCCGTGACGCGAGTGAATGCACTGGGCTTAGTGGCACTGCGCTCGATATTTGCAACATCGGGCGACGCGCGACACTTGGCACCGCACAGATCACTGTCAAGTCACCTGTAACGTGCCCGTCGGGACAGGTGAAAGACTCGAATGGAAGCTGTGTCGTGGGGTCATGCGCATCGGGCCAGGTACGTGACTCGAGTGGACTCTGTGTTGCGTCATGCGCTGTTGGGAAATTTATCGATCAAAACAATCAGTGTGTTGATTCGTGTCCTTCTGGTCAGGCAGCAGAATTCGGAACGTCGGCAAATAGCGTCGCAAACAATTCAGGACGCTGTACACCGGTTACCGGATCGGGGACGTGTGAGGTGCCCGATGGAAAGAGTTCGAGAATCAACCAAAATGAGATTGTGCGCTACGGCGATTGGGTGAAAGTACCGAATACCGCCCCGTCCCTCACCGGCACTGCCTACCACCCGACGATGCTCTATGTCTGTTTGAACGGCGAATTGTATTTGCTCAACGATATCTACTGCCGATCGGGCGACTCGCGATGCTGGGCGCCGACTGACAGGACCTCGCCAAACGACGGACGTTTGTAGGAACTATTCTGCGTGCACGCGCTCGGCTTCGCGAATGCGGTTGCGCAGTGCCGGAAACGCTTTCAGGTCTGGGTCAAGAGCGATGAGGGATTGCGCTTCATCGCGCGCCGCTTTGATGAGGCGCGGATTTTTTAAGGCTTCCATACCAAGGTCGCTGACACCCCACTGTTGTCTGCCGTAAAGATCGCCTGCGCCTCGTGTTTCAAGATCGGCCTCCGCGAGCATGAATCCATCATCAGAGGTTTCGAGAGCCCGCAGTCGCTTCTTTGATGCTTCGCTCCTACTTTCAGGCAGGAGAAAACAGGTCGGCGGATGCGAAGAGCGCATGACGCGTCCGCGGAGTTGATGGAGTTGTGCGAGGCCAAAACGTTCTGCTCCTTCAATCATAATCACCGTTGCGTTCAGTACATTGATGCCGACTTCGATCACCGACGTTGCGACCAGTACATGTACCTCGCCTCGTGAAAAACGTAGCATCACGGCATCCTTCTCGGCTTGTTTCATCGCGCCGTGCAAGAGACCAACTTCGTACTCGAGGAAAATCTCAGACGCGAGACGCTTCGCCTCCGCTTTTGCAGATTTTGCTTGGAGTGCATTCAACTTCGCGGGATCTGCTTCTTCGATTCGCGGACAGACCACATACGCCTGCCTTCCTTTTGCGAGTTCAGCACGGATGACTCCGTACGCACGTTCGCGGTCTTCAGGCTCTATGATGCGGGTTGTGATTTTTGCGCGACCTGGTGGCAGCTCATCGAGTACTGAAATATCTAGATCACCGTAGATTGTGAGAGCGAGCGTACGAGGAATTGGCGTCGCAGTCATAGAAAGAAAATGCGGTGCCGGCGCCTGTCCTGAGGCTTTCGAAGGATCTCCCTTGTGCGCGAGTTCCCGCCGCTGCTTTGTGCCGAAGCGGTGTTGCTCGTCGATAATCGCGTACGCAAGATGCTGAAACTTCACTGATTTTTGGATGAGTGCGTGTGTTCCAACCACCATTGCGATCTCTCCGTTCGCGACCCACTTCAAAAGTTGCGAGCGAGAAATATCAGTTGACCCTTCCTTGGATGTTTTCGACGGGAATTTTTTGCACCCAGATCCCGTGATAAGCCCGATGTTAATTGGAAGTTCTCTGAAATATTCGATAAACGATTGGAAGTGCTGGCTCGCAAGAATTTCTGTCGGTGCCATGTAGGCGACCTGGAGTGTGCCCGAGAGGCGATTGGGTGGGCGTGAAGTGACGACAGCGTACGCGGTTGCCGCGGCAACGAGTGTCTTGCCTGCGCCGACATCTCCCTCGAGGAGACGTGCCATCGGATGCGGCTTCTCAAAATCAACGAGGATTTCATCGATGGCGCGTCGCTGCGCTCTGGTCGGTCGGATTCCGAGCGATCCGATGAATGAATCAGCGCGTGTTTGTGGATGGGGAATCGAAAACGAGGCAAGTCCTTCGTTGGCATTTCGTTCCCGAGCCCGCGCGATTTGGAGCGCGAAAATCTCTTCGAATGAGAATCGTTTTCGTGCAACCTCTGCGTGGGATTCTTTTTCTGGGGTGTGAATCCAGACAAGCGCACTCGCAAGATCAGGGAGATTATATTGTGCGCGTATCGCATCGGGGATCGGATCGAGGATTGTCTTATGCATACCTGCCTCGAGGAGTTCTTTTATCTTGTGAAAAAACCATAGCGAAGTGATACCGCGACTTTCTGGATAGATCGGAAAGAATTGGCGGTCAGTTTTCTTCCGATCCTCTCCTTTCGTTTCAAATATTCCCTCGACAATAAAACCGGGGGGGAGTACCTCTGCCTCGGGGTTTGCAATGTAAGGTTTCCCCGCGGAGCCGCCGACAATTCCAGAGAGTCGAACCATCGATCCTTCCGGAATGTAGGAGGCCATGTACGGCTGGTTGAACCACATCACTTTGACTTTTCCCGAGGCGTCTTCAAAATATCCTTCCGTAATATTGCGCCGACTTTTCCAAAGTTTCTTTGCTTTGAGTTTCGAGAGGGTACCAAAGAGTGTCACCTTAGAACCTTTCACCAATTCTCGTGTCTGCGCTCTTTCTCCCGCGCGGTCGTAGCGGGAAGGGAAGTGCCGGAGAAGATCTTCAATGGTAAGGAGTCCGAGCCGCTTGAGTGCCGATCCTTGCAATGGCGTGAGGCGAAATCGCGCGGAAAGGAGATCCGAGGGTTGCATCCGGTGATTCTATCGAGTAATTGCAGAGATCAAAGTATTGACACAAAACGACTTATACACAGCTTTCACCGACCCATCTTGCGAAGTGAAAGGTGCTCGGTAAGATAGTCGTGTTCCGTTATCAGTTCATTGCACCGAGTATGTTTGACGAAGACGACAAGCGTGATGAGGAACGTGCGGACGTCCCTGTTGATGAGTCAGCGCTTGATGCGTTCCATGATGATGACGAAGACCACGCCGAGGAACCAGATAATCGCATGAATGAATTCGGCGACCCGATTGAGCGCGACGAGTAAGACCTTCATTGATTCTAGTCAGGATTTTGCAATACTTACGCGTATGCACATGGTCCTCGGATATCTTGGAACAGTTGCCGCAGTGATACTAACCGTTTCTCTGGTGCCAGGCATCGAGGTACGTGGCGGATGGGTGACAATTCTTCTCGTTGCGCTCGTGTGGTCGGTGATCACGATGGTGGTCAAACCCGTTCTCGGCATCCTCACGCTGCCAGTCAACATCGTCACCTTCGGTCTCTTCTCCATTATATTGAACGCACTTCTTTTTTGGGCAATGACGCTGATCGTCTCGGGGTTTTTCGTCACGGGCTTCCTGCCCGCACTTCTCGGCGCAGTTGTACTCTCGATCATTTCGTGGTTGATTCACAAGATCGTATAAAAAGTTCCGGCTCCGCCCGAGGGCGGAGCCGATTTCGCAAGCCTTAGGACAGGCCGAGCGGTTTCGCGAACAACGTGATCCCGATTCCGAGAATCAGCGCGATGGCGAACACAAGCGCCGTCTTGCTGGACCTCGGTGGTTGTCGTGCGTTGGTCTCGGTATGTTGGGTCATTCTTCTTGATCCCACGATTGAGTTGAGGCGATCCCCACGAACGCCTCTCCTATCTCTGATAATACACGCTTCAGCTGAGAAGAAAACTCAAAAATACATGTGGAAAAATGGCGCGGTCGGCCAATTGGCCGACCGCGATTCTTCTCAAGAATACATTCTCACGACTGCTGCCCGTGTCGACCATTGTGGGTGAACCGACTCGTGAAGTCTGAAAGCTTTGCACCGGTCACTCCAAAGAGGTAGATAATTTCGAGAATGCCAAGCGTATTCAGTACGAGGAATGCGATGAACCACCCCATGTCGTTGCGGTGCGCAGATCGCCAGAGTGCGAGACCTTTCCACACAATCGACCACAGAGCGAGTAAAAGCAGGAGTGGCGGCGCCTAGCCCGGCATACCAAACCCGAGCGGACCCATTCCTCCACCCATATAGACGTAGTTCATATATTTAAATTATAGCATCGCCATCTTCAAAACCGCGGTCGCTAGACAAGACGTTCAAACTTGTGTACACCGAACAAAGGAAGATTCAAGCAGAGGGAGGAGAGCGTGGAGATGTTCTTCGGTTTCCTCCAGGGCTTAGCAGCTGGAGGATATGTGGGAATCTCGATCGGTCCGCTCGCGGTTTGGGCAGCGACGCTCAGGCTGAGACGAGAATGGGTTGTGCTCTACGCGATACTCATCGGTGGTACGCTCGGTGACACGTTTGTTGCAGTCGTTCTTCTTTTCGGCAGTACGCTTGCCGGAGAATTTCTTCCGATACTTGCGCATATCAATCATCCGCTCGTAAACGCAGCTGCGTTCACTGGGGGAGGCGTCTACGTGCTATGGCCGCACGACGCGCGCGAGAAAACGCTCTTCAAGCGTGCGGGCGTGATGGGTGCATTTGGGGTTGCATTCGGATGGAATGCACTCAATGCGGATTCATTTATCGCGCTGCCGGCGCTGCTCGTCATGGGTGGAATTACTGCGATCGAAGGCAACATTGCACGCCTCGCAGGATTTGTTCCCGCATCGTACGCACTGTTTTGGCTAACCATCGTTGGCTTTGCCGTCTTCGGGCAGCGGGTCGCGAGAGAGCGCATTGACACGTGGACAAATGTTCTCGCGGAGGTAGGGATATTTTTCGGCATCTTCATCTTTGTGCGCTGGCTACAATTACCGGTCTGAGGCGTCGATTTGCACGATCGACGTCGCCCTTTTTTATGTCTAGTGATTCAAGCGAGAGCGCATGGTATCGTAGAGCCCTACGGAGAGGTGCCAGAGCGGTCGAATGGAGCACACTGCTAATGTGTTGAACGGGAAACCGTTCCGAGGGTTCGAATCCCTCCCTCTCCGCAGATAGAGACTTCCCTGTCGGATAGGGTCGCGCCGCGAAGCGGCGCGGCTTGGGAATTGGGCGGGGTGGATTCAAAAAAACTCCGTCGCGTAGCGACGAATTCAGACGGGGCGGGTGCGGCGAAATGCGGGGT
>JACRFJ010000047.1 GCA_016217935.1 Candidatus Kaiserbacteria bacterium | reverse complement strand
GATTGCGGGGTGATCTCGAGGTATTCATCTTCTGCCATCACCTCTAATCCGCGCTCGATCGAAAGTTCAAAAGGAGGTACCAAGTTGATCGCCTCATCGGAGGACTTCGAACGCATGTTCGTAAGCTGTTTTCCCTTCGTCGGGTTCACCGTCATCTCTTCACCTTTCGATGTGTTCCCAATGACCATGCCTTCGTATACTTCAATTGCGGGTCCGATGTACAGCACACCGCGTTCCTGCAAATTCCAGAGCGCAAACCCAAGTGCTTTGCCGGATACCATTGAAATCATTGATCCGACTTGCCGCTTTTTGATCTCTCCAGCGTACGGTTGAAATCCGATCACGCGCGACGAGAGTATCCCCTCGCCCTTGGTGTCGAGTACAAATTGATTGCGATATCCGAGCAGTCCTCGTGTGGGTCCCTCGAAAATTAAGCGTACACTTTCTTCATGGGCCTTGAGATCTTTCATAACAAATTTGCGCAAACCGAGACGTTCAATGATAGAACCCTGATACACGCTTGGCGTGTCGACGATCACCTCCTCAAAAGGTTCGAGCTTTTGCCCGGCTTCCTCGTGCATGATTACCTGAGGTTGAGACACCTGCATCTCGTACCCTTCACGTCGCATGTTCTCGAGAAGGATGGCAACGTGCAGTTCGCCACGACCAGATACTTTGTATATGTCTCCTTGCGAAAAGTCGACGCGCAAGCCTACGTTGACCTCTAGCTCGCGCTCGAGTCGCTCGCGGATTTGTCGAGAGGTCACAAATTTGCCTTCGCGCCCTGCAAACGAAGAGTTGTTGACCAAGAAATTGAGCGTGATGGTCGGCTCATCGATCGCGATCGCAGGGAGCGCGTCTGCAGACACATCATTCATGATTGTTTCTCCAATGTAGATATCTGAAAGCCCCGCGATAAGTGCGATGTCACCGGCCCCAACCTCATTCACTTCAATTTTATCCAGCCCGCTGAAAGTATACATTTTGGTAATCTTGCCGGAACGTGTGTCACCTCCCGGTTTTTTCACGAACACCGCGTCACCAGTCTTGATCGCACCATCATACACGCGGACAATAGCAAGCCGGCCGAGAAAATTGTCGTATCCGAGATTAAACGGCTGCGCCCTCGCGATCACTCCCGTTGAGAGCGACGCGACAGGAACGTGTGAGAGGATTGTTTCGAGGAGTGGCGTGAGATCCTTCGATTCGTCTTCGAGACGCGTCTTGGCGATACCCTGTTTACCGATCGCATAGACGATTGGAAAATCAGCCTGCGTGTCCGTGGCTCCAAGCTCAAGAAATAGTTCGAGCACTTGTTCTTCACATCGTTTCGGATCTGCCGCCGGTTTGTCGATTTTATTGATAACCACGATCGGACGGAGCCCCAGTTCGAGTGATTTCTTGAGCACAAATCGCGTCTGCGGCATGGGTCCCTCCTGCGCATCGACGACGAGGAGCACCGAATCGATTGATCGGAGCACACGCTCGACTTCAGATCCAAAATCAGCATGGCCCGGCGTATCGACGATATTTATTTTCGTACCTCGGTAAGTGATCGCGGCATTCTTGGAATAGATAGTGATGCCGCGCTCTCGCTCAAGCGCGTTGGAGTCCATCGATACGCCCTCTTCCGCTGCGCCCGTCTGCCTTAAGAGCGCATCGGTCAAAGTCGTCTTCCCGTGATCGACGTGCGCAATAATTGCTATGTTTCGAATTTCCATATTACTCCAAAGCAAAGTGCCCCTTGCGGGGCACCCCGTGGCTTTAGTATGCCTTTTTCAAAGCTGTTGATCAATGGCAGTTTTGAATTGATCGAACGCAACCGCTCCGGGCAACAGCGTCTTTCCAGTAATGAATCCTGGTGTTCCTTGGATGCCGAAGCTCGTGCCTTCTGCCTTATCCGCATCGATGGCTGCTTGATATTCTGAATTCTTCGATGCCACACGTGCCTTGACCGCATCCGCATCAATACCTGAGATCTTTCTTATGAGCGTGACGATGCTTGCCTCATCTCCGAATCCTCCGTTCTCGTCATCTTGCGCCTTGTACATTGCTTCGCGCCACACCCAATACTTGGTCGGGTAGAGGTCCCAGATCGCTCGACCGTAGAGCGCAGCCGTTTGGGAATCGGGTCCGAGAAAGGCGTAATCCTTGAACACAATTTTGACCTTACCGGTATCAACGTATTCCGAAATGATTTTGGGAATGGCTGGCTCAGTCGGAATCTGTGAGTGTCCGATTTCAACGGCTTTGCAGAATGGGCATTGATAATCCGACCACTCGACAACAACTACGGGGGCGTTTTCCTCTCCGAGATATGGGTGATTTTTGATATCGACTTTCCTCACATCGACAGCAACTTGGTTCTGGTCTCCCCCGCCTCCTCCGCTCCCTGCAGAAAGCCCTGCATAGAGACCGACGGCTACAATAATCCCTGCGAGCACGATCGCTCCCGGAAGATACAGATTGCTATACTCTTTTTGTACTGGTGGCATGGGCACTATTCTACACTATCTTTTCTTCAGAGGGGTGTTGAAATAGCTTTATTGTTTTACGCCCTGCAAAACTGTCCAGATCGCTGGATCCTGGCCGCCGTCGAGTTTGAAAATCGAGATGCCCCGCACGCCAAGGCGTTTTGCGAGATCGACCTTGGTCTGCACTGATTGTGCATCGGGCCAGACCATGTAGCGAAATGTGAGATTCGTATTGTTGGCGGTGGCAACAGACGACGCAGCAGCTGATGCAGCGAGCGCTTCAATAGCGCCGGACACCGGCGGCGTCGATGTCGTATTCGGGAAATAAGTAAAAGCCATCTCCCCCCATTGCGTGCGCGCTGGTGTGATACCGTATTGTGCCGCAATCGGGAGCGCGTATCCAGGATTAAATGTCCAGAGAATATCGTATATGTATTGATTGCCGGCGTACGCAGTTACGGAATATTCGTAGCCATACGTGGGCACACCGATCAGAATCTTTGACTTCTTGATATCTTTCGACATGAGATTCACGACTTTTGTGATCCACGCGGGATCACCCACTGGCGCGTAGAGCTGCGAAGACGACGCGTACTCAGTTGCGAGTTTGAGATCGATAGTCTGCTGATCGTATGCCATGAGCCGAACACGATCACAGTATTTGTTGATTTCTTTCAAGTCGTTCGCATATATGCTCGCGTCTGCTGGAATAGTCGTGTCGTAGTATCGATCCTCATTTGGCGTTCTCGTCTCAATTGTGCACATCACCCACTTTTTCCCCATGCGTTGATACAAACCTTTGAGAAAGGTCGAAAAATAGGGTCGCGTATCTGCTTTTTTATTTTCGAAATCGATGTCAATACCGTCGAATCCCTTTTCCTTCACCAATGCCGCAATCCTATCCTCGAGCGCGATGCGACTTTTCTGACTCTTGAGTATCGCATGTATCGTTTCCCGATTGCTCCACATAATTGTCGGTACAACTCGGACATGTTTTGCCTTTGCGGTCTCGATAAAACTCTTCCATGGTTCTTCATCCAGTTTGCCGTTATCGACGAGCGTGCCGTCGGATTTGACCGTGTATACAAATGGATTCACTTCAGTAAGTGAGTCGAGGTGCGCTACAGTATCGATCGTTCCGGTTGCGGTGCGCCAGTACGGAATCCAGCCGGTTACCTCAAATTTTGTGGTAGTTGCGGCAAAAGTGGCGGCCGGCAGCACGAAAAGCACGAGAGCTAGAATTGCATACAAGTACTTCATCAAACGCATAGACGTCTGAGTATACCAATACTTTCTTGCATTGAGCTCATGCAGTCCGTAATACCTGTTGCATATGTATCTTTTGATGAACAGCCTCATTCTCGGGCACTGACATAGCTTCGTTTCTCGGCAAAGTATGCGCCAACCGCATGGACCAAATCTTCCGGACGATCGACAATCTGAAACGGGTTGCCGCGCTCGAGTCGTTCACGCGGCTGGAAACCCCATGAGACGGCGATTGCCTCGACTCCCGAAGATGCCGCTTCACGAATATCTCCCAGGGTGTCCGTCACAAAGACACAGTCTCTCGCCTGGATCTTGTACCGATGGAGAATCATGTTGATTTTTTCGACCTTGCTCAGATGCACATCTTTACCGAACACATCAGAGAAACATGCCGCGATGCCTCCCTTCTCGAGGTGTGCCATCACATCTATCGAGATGCCCGAAGAAATGATTGCGAGCGTGTGTTCCCCCGCGAGCATGCGAATCATTGAATCAGCGCCCGGAAAGAGCCTGATCGTGTGTTTGAGCAAATCAAATTCCTTGAAAAATTCACCTTCGCCTCGTCTGCACGTATCTGTACATTCGAGCGATTTCCATGCATCGTAGATGTTTTCGTCCCAGATGGTCCGATAGAACTCTTCCGTGAAATGCGGGTGCATCGCGTGCGCGACCTGAAAGAGTTGGTGGTATGAATCGGCAATTACTCCATCGAAATCGAAGAGTACGAAGGTACGCTCCTTCTGCATGGACACATCCTACCAGACTGTGAGCTATCGGGCCGTTTCTCGGACAATGATATGCGCCCAAAAATAGTCTCCTCGAAGATCGCACGAGCCATTCTCGAGACCTTCGAAATGGAGCGCAAAGAGCGGTGGCTCAACCGTGGGAATGTCAGTGATCGCACCAATCACACCTCTTGGCTCGCATCGGATATGCTCAGGTCGATCGGTACGCGAATCGAGAATAACCACGAACCGACTTCCGACCGCGTAGATAAATGTTTTCCCGCGATCTGTCGCGTGCAGCTCGGTCGGGCATGATCCGATCACGCACTCTGCAGCTTTTGAACCAGTCGCTTTGATCATAAAGACAAACAGAAAAAGCGCGCCCAGAAAAACAATCGGTACCGCGATCATGAAAATTTGCCGCATGCGTGCATTGTAACTCAACTTTACGGGTAGAATATTCTAGTACCATGTCGTTGATCCATCACCGCCAATTGGAATGGGATCGCCGAGATATTTTGGTTTTCTATCTCGTGCGAGGTCAAAAAGCGCTTTGAGCGACGCGGGTATCTCGCGCATGTAGCTGCGCAGGTCGCCTCCGCTTCCCTCTGGGATAAAGCCCTGTGCATCGAGTTCCAAATGTCGGGCTATAAAGAGCGATCGTGGCATATGGAAATCCTGCGTGACAATAACGAGAGAACGTACGCCAAATACGTCTCGAGCGCGATACATGCTGCTGTACGTATCAAAACCTGCGTGATCGAGGAAAATATCGCGCGCAGGAATGCCCGCATCGATGAGATACTTGCGCACCGGGGTTACCTCATCGTGTGAGAGCGCACTGTTGTCCCCTGTCACGAGGATCTTCGAGACTGTTCCATTCCGGTAGAGCGCGATCGCCGCATCGGTTCGTGTCGCGAGTACTCGAGACGGCTGCCCGCGCGAGACACTTGCCCCGAGAATCATTGCAACTTCGGATCGAGGTACGTCGGAGAGTACGTTGTACATTGCCTCTCTTACCGACATTCGTATGAGCAATGGAATCACGATGGCGCCTGCAAGTCCCAACGGGATAACGACAAGCGTCCACCGGAACAGCACACGCGTTCGTGACATGTACAAATTGTACTATGACGCGTGTTTGGCTCTTTTCGTGTCAAAACTGCAGACACAGTCAAAGTAGAACGCCCCGCTATGCGGGGCGTTCTATACAAGGGAAAACTCTTCTCTTATTGCGTCACGGTAAACATCAAGGTATTCGACTGGCCATTGGAATTGCCAACGCGCACTTGGATCGGGCCCGGCATCACCTGTTGGATATTCTGCGCGCAGAATGTTCCCGAGCCGGGGACAACAGTGTCACATGGCGAGACGTATTGTGGCACCGTGTAGTAGATTACCGTCCCGCTGTTGAAGGATGGAACATGAAGTGATCCGCCGATACCGAAGTACACAGTGTTGTCGAGTGCATTGAATCCACTGCCGGAGAGCATAAGTTGTGTGCCGACTCGTGCCGATGTGGGTAATATCGAGTTGAGCGAGAGCTGCGATGTCCCGCTTCCTGATACTGTCACCGTTGCACTTGCGGTATTTTGCTGGCCGTACTGATTATTGGCCGTGAATATAACCGTGTACGTGCCTGGCGTGTAGTATGCGTGCGTGAAGGTGAGCAATTGCTGGCCGTAAACTGTCTGCGGTGCCGCTGCGTTCACATACCCTGATCCTGTATCTCCCCAATTGACTGAGACAGTCGTGTACGAGCTACTCATCGGATAGACCGTGAGCGTCCAACTGCCTGTCGTACCAGTCGTGAGTGTCGAAGGTCCTGAGAGACCCGAAATTGTAGGCGCATTCGTGCTGCCAAGTGAGGTGACCGTGAATGGAATCGTGTTACTCGTCATGCCGCCGGAATTCGTGACTGAGACATTGTATGTGCCGAGTGTTACCTGCTGGTACCCATACCCACTAAGCTGGGAAGGGACAGTGAACGAGAGCGACGTGCCGTCAAAGGAATTGAGATTTGCGATCACGCCGTTGCTGAAGCGTACAGAATTCCCAGCCGTTGAGAAACCAGTGCCGTAGACGGTGACGGTAGTGCCGACTGCACCGCTTTGCGGATAGAGCGACTGGAGCGAAATTTGTCCCGTGTTGCATCCGTACATGCAGGGATACGGATAGGGGTAGGAATTATTTGTGACGGTAAACGTGAGCGAGTTACTATTGCCGCGCGTGTTTGAGACATGGACCATCACAACGCCGGAAACATACGAAGGGACTGTAAATGAGAGCGATGTGCCGTTGTACGAAGAGATGCCAGTGAGCGGATAATTCCCGATGTAGACCGTGTTGTTCGTGTAATCGAGATTCGTGCCGTAGATCGTGACCGACGCCCCTGCGGGTCCTGAGTTTGCGGAAAGCGAACTCAGTGTGACTACTCCCTGCTGAGGGTACGTCGGGTATGCGGGGTTAATTGGGTTTGTGGGATACCAAGGATTTATATATAAATTGCCGCCTTGGCTTGGCACGCACGAAGAAGAAATTGCTGCGCGAGTCGAGGCGTCGACATGCCCTGTAACGGCGAGCCCACGCTCATTTTGGAAATTTCGCACGGCAGCTTCAGTTGCTGCACCAAAGTAACTCGTAAGCATCCAGTTTCCGCTCCCCGGATAATTGCGACCTACAAGGAAACGCTGTAAGTCGAGCACATCTGAACCGCGTGATCCACGCGCAAGGTCGCGTGCAATCGAAACGCACGTGCCCGCGTACGTTGTATTTGCATATGAGGGGTAGTAGGACTGTGCGGATACGGATCCCGCGGCGAGAAGGATGGCTGCAGATCCAAGCGATGCGATTATTTTGTACATAGTCAGAAGTGGCTTAATTGCTCGCCTTTTTGGGCATTTCGGCTTCTAATGGCTCGGACTATACATCAAAAACAGCACGAGCGCAAGTCCCTTACAAAAATCCCAGAAAACTCATTTGCTACCTCCTTCGTGACCGCTACCTCGGCGGCGGAACACGTGCACCACTCTTTCGTGCCTCGGAAAGACCGATCACTATCGCCTGCGTGCGACTTTTAACTTTCTTGCGGCTACGTCCACTTTTTAATGTGCCATGCTTGTATTCGTGCATCACCCGCTTTACTTTGCGTGACGCACGTGGCGAATGTTTTCTTTTTTTCATCTTTGCCATCATGATCTTTTTTCTTAAAAACGAATTAGAGCGGTGATTCGACTCTCGCCACATCTGTTAAGTCAATAATTCATGAATGATGAAGTAGACATGAAGAGTGAAAACGAATAAGATACGCGTGTTTTCATGCACGCAAAAAGATTTTTCCTATCAGCTTCCATACTTGCAGGTTTCGTAACACTTATCTTTCCAATGGGTGAAGCGCAGATCCGGACAAACACCGCGGAGGCGCTCGTGCCAGTCCCAGGATCGACAGAAATACCAACCGCGACTGAAACATCGATCGTTGAGAATGCCCCTACGGTCGACTCACCGGTAGAAATTGCCCCCGTCGCATCATCTGCGGCCCCTAAAAATGTCTCAAGGCCGGTTCGGTTGAAAATTCCCTCTATTCATCTCGATGCATCGATTATACCGGTCGGATTAAATGCAAAGGGAGAGATGGGTGTACCGAGCGGTTCGAGCAGTGATGTCGGTTGGTACAGCAAGGGAGCACGGCCAGGTGAGATTGGGAGCTCGGTACTTGATGCGCACGTGTTTGCTGCGTTTGAAAATCTGCAGTACGTACCCGTCGGTGCTGATATCTATGTCGAAGATGCAAACGGTGCGACACTGCATTTCGTTGTGGAGGATTCGCGCGTCTATGCACTTGGCTTACTCTCTCCCGAGCTCCTCTTTAATCGGAAGGATGCACGGCGACTCAACCTCATCACGTGCGCGGGAAAACCATCTGCGGATGGATCAACCTACACGCATCGTCTTGTGGTCTACACAAAGTTTGTCGATGCGAGATAGTTGCACGAAACCTCGTGGGGTGATTTGGGGGTGATTTCGTGGACGCGTAGTTCATGATGTTTTAATTAGGTTTTGTACTATAGTGGCCTTTCTATGGTCGGTGCAGGCGAAAGACGCGTATTCCCCTATAGCGCTCGTGAATGGCGTAACTCCAGTATTCTCTTTTTCGTATACGTGGCCGCCCACGTACTTACGTCGTATTTCGTGCCACTCTCGTTTGGCATATATCCAGCATACGCAGTCGCACTTACCGGTCTCTTTTTTGGCGGCTTGCGCCTCGCACCCGTCGTGTTTCTCGCTGCACTCACTGCCGATTTTATAGCACCTGCATCAGAACTTTCTCTCATCGTTTTTCCCCTCGCGGCTCTCACACAGGCGGTTCTCGGCGCACACGCGCTCCAGAAACTGGAGCTCGATCCAATTTTTAGGCGACATCGCGATATGTTCTCGTTCATGGCCACGTCTGCAACAATTTCGCTCATCGCCCCCACGCTTCGTGTTTTCGAAAGCGCGCTCAGTGGCAGCACGTATACACTCGTAATGTGGGAGCACACGTATGTCGCAACGGTATTCTCGTTTCTCATCGCAACACCTTTTTTGCTCCGCTGGTACACAAAGCCCCGATTTAGCCGTCAGCTCAAAGAGGCCCTCGAGACGCTCCTTGCATTTACTGTCCTTGGTGGAATCGGCACCGCTCTTTTTATATTCGACATACAATCTGTATTCGGTATTCCGCTGCGATACCCGCTCATCGCACCCTTGTTTTTCATTGCACTTCGACTCAGACCGCGCTTCATCACACTCGCTTTCGTCATGACATCGATGCTGGCGATTGCAGGTAGCATGGTAGGGAGCGAAACGAACGTCATCTCCGATCGGCTCTTTGACGTAGAGCTCTCTATGATCGCGCTTGCGGCAAGTTTCTTCATCATCACGTCGCTCGAGGAGGACCGACGGGTCAGTACCAACCTGACGCTCTCTCAATTCGCGACACTCGAGAATGTGCTCGCACGCGTGCGGTCTGAGTCCCGTGCGAAGAACGATTTCCTTGCGATTCTCGCACACGAACTTCGCAATCCGCTCGCTCCGGTGGTTTCGACAATTGAGCTCATGCGGCTCAAGGGCCCGCGCGATAAAGACGAGCGCGGTATGCTCGACATCATGGCGGATCGCATGAATACCGTACGTCGCCTTCTCGATGACCTGCTTGATGTGTCTCGAATTTCTGAAGGAAAGATCACGATTAAGAAAGAATTCGTCAACCTCGATTCAGTTATCCAAAATGCGGTACTTTCGACCGATCACTACCGTCGCGAACTGCATCAAAATCTCGTTTCCAAAACACACGGAGTACCGCTTACTGTCGTAGGAGATCGTGTGCGTATCGAACAGATTGTATCCAATCTCCTCACCAATGCGTCAAAATATTCTGATTCGGGCGATACGATCACTCTCGCAACCCGCACAGCCAATGGATTCGCGGAAATCGAAGTCACCGACGAGGGCGTGGGTATTGACGCCGGCGCGCTTGAAAAAATCTTCCTCCCCTTTCAGCAAGTAGAAGTGGGAGAACGAAGCATGAAAGGCCTTGGCATCGGGCTCTCGCTCGTACGGAATTTTGCCGAAATGCACGGTGGTACGGTAACCGCAGTAAGTACCGGACGCGGTCACGGGAGCAGATTCACCGTGCGACTTCCGCTTGCACAAAGTGGAGAGACACTCACGCGCGACAACTACTATGACTCACCGCAAAACGCGATTGCGAAAGGGCTACTCGTGCTCATCGTCGATGATAACGACGTGGCAGCCGGTAGTATCGGACGTCTTCTTGAGTTGCAAGGGTATCGTGTTGCGTACGCTTACGACGGGAGGGGTGCAATTCAAAAGGCGATCAATCTATCACCCGATGCGATACTTCTCGATATCGGACTGCCCGGTGCCGACGGCTACGAAGTTGCGCGTACACTTCGTGCCCGTGGATTTGTGGGACGATTAGTAGCACTCTCTGGCTACAGCGGATCCGACGAAGAAAAGCGCAGCAGAGAGGCGGGGTTTGATCAGTATCTCGTGAAGCCCGCGGGACTTGCGGATCTCCGTCGTGTATTGCCAGAACTGTAGTGGATTGCAAAATAACCCCCACGGGGTAGTGTTCGGCTCAGAGAGTCCAAAACCCCCAAAGAGAAAGGAGGGTGATCGTGAAAAGCAACACAATCCACGTTTTGCGCAAGCATATCGCGCTCTTCCTCTTTTGGATCTGGGCGATGCTTGTGTACAAGAAAAGCTTGGGTTTACACGAGGCCGTCAAGTTCCGGATGATGATGAGCCGACTCCGGCGTTGGGGAATCGATGTAGACAGCTTCGACAAGCGCAGTAGAAAAAATCTTCTGGACCTCTATTGGGAGACGCACGAAAAGGAAGTCGTACTCACGTACGAACGGGAGACCGGACGCGTCGTACGAAGTCCTCTCACCGTCTGGATTCTCGTCTGGATCCCGAGTGAGAGCGTGTACCTCTGCGAAGTGCGACGCGAATACCGCAATGGAAAGGTCGTCTGGGGAGACGATCGTCGGAGAAGCGTGCGCGGTACCCGCAGACGCGGCGAACTCGCGATAGCAGCCGTTGTGAGAGAGGTGTTCGAGGAGCTCGGACTCAAGATCGATCCACGCTCGTTTATTCAGCATGTGCTGCCTTTCGAGGATCAGTTCCCGAAGTATGAATCAACGGCGTATCAGGGTATTTGGACATACGCCTATGTCGAATACTTTGAGCTCATTCTCAAAAGCCGGCCGTTCCCGTGGAAAGAGACTCCCGACAATGGGATAAAGCTCCGTTTCGAATGGCGCCCGTATTAGCAGGAATTTCTTGGGGAAGATTCCTGCTCTTTCATTTGTGGCCTCAGAGATTTTTTATGGATGTGAAACAAGAACAATTTCTGTTACAATCCCGCCATTGCGGGATCGTCCCTGGCCGCGCAGGCTAATGGTAAGAATG
>JACRFJ010000008.1 GCA_016217935.1 Candidatus Kaiserbacteria bacterium | reverse complement strand
CTGGGCGATGGTATCAAACGAAGATCTAGCCAGAGCGGAGTACCTCATCAACACCAGACCTCGGAAGCGCCATGGCGGACTCACGCCGATGGAGGTATTCTTTCAGGCAACGGGTGTTGCACTATATTCTTGAATGTACGAGTTGCCCAATCGCCAACCTACCGATGCATAAAGTGCGGATGCGTAACATCAGGCGTCATTTACCAAAACAGACCTAAAGATAGGCGATGGTGCCTGTGTGGAAAGCCGCTTTTACACTGCGAGCATTGCAACCAGTACATTTCAGGGACTATTGATGGCAACGCAGGACCCATCGTGTGTGATGGCTGCGGACATCCAGCGTCAGACCTTGCCTTAACCATTGATTGATACTCTGGTGGAAATAGATTGGTAGAAATTGTGAGAGATTCCTATCGGGTATGATGGGAATCTCTTTTTTATTTCTCCATTTGTGTATGGAACTTTAAGATTGCGCTAAAAGAAAGCCCCGAAATTTCGGGGCTTTCAAGAACACGAGAGCACGCGCACTATTTCTGGCCAGTTGCGATGATGTAGGCACCCATTGGTGAGGTCGAAAGATTTTCATCAAGAGATACTATTGCTTCCTGAATGCCTGGCTGATTCTCGAACAAGTCGTTCGGGAGGATGGCGCTCATTGTGGAGTAGGTACTCAGATTAACTTTTACTCCCACATTGCGGAAAAGAGCGGCGACTTCATCAACTGTGTATGGACGCGCATAAACCGATAGCACTTCATTGCCCGAGTGCACCTCGAGACAATGATCGTGTAGATTTATGGATGCAACCAAGCTGACTGGCCAGGGAAGAAACTCCCAGCGATACAGGAGTGCATCCCGATTGTAGAATGAAAAGAGGAACCTGCCGCCCGGTTTGAGAACGCGCAAGGTCTCTTTAATCACTCGTTCGATATTTCGGACATCACTTGCTGTGCCGAGATTCATCACAACAAACGAGATCGTTGCGTCCTCAACGGGAATTCCCTCTTCAACATCAACCTCCTGGAATTGAGTTTGGGCACCGAATTGATGTTTACCCGCATTCTCCTGAGCAATCGCGAGCATGTGCGGACTGATATCGTATCCGACAGCTTGTTCGAAACGTCCGCCAAGCGAAAGGGTCATCTTGCCGGTCGCACAACCCAGGTCGATGACGATTCCACGACGGACATCTGTTCAATTTCGCGATTGATAAGCGCCTGCTCGAAACGAAGATACGCTTTTGTCGCAAATTCATTCTCCCCGTAAGAATCGTAAGAGAGGCACCATCGTTCGGTGAGAAGAAGGAGATTCTTTTTGAGGCCTTCATATCTTTCATTCTCGGTCCCTGGTTCGACAGCGCTGAGTGATTCTTCCTGCAATTGAATCATCTGTTGTTTGCAGGATTCGTCAATCAACAGATAGAGCAACGATGCGGCGAAGTTAGGATTGAGACCGTGCTTACGTGCCCAGTCTTTTATCTCGTTGATGCGTTTATCTTCGACATCGGCACGAAATATCTTCTGTCCGTCGCGACGCTTGATGAGTCCAACCTGTTCCGCAAGCTCCATGCGACGTTTGACGAGTGTCATCATCATGACGTCTACACTCTTGAGACGCTTACCGAGTTCTTCCAAGCTCAATAGATTTTTCATCACAAATCTCCTGTAAAGGGCAAAATTACCAATGTGGGTAGTACAACAATATCGTCGCAGGCACAAATTGACATACATAGATGCTCGATGTACTATTTAATTAGGCAGAAGTTTTTTCAAACCCACATAGGAGACCCCTCATGGACACCATCGCTACTGTACTCTCTGGAATCCGGGCAACCGGGCGGCTCCACTTCGGCAATTACATAGGTGCCGTCCGGCACTTCGTAACTCACCAACAACAAGGAAATCGCTGTATGTACTTCATCGCCGACCTGCACACTCTCACGACTCTTCGGAATCCGGAAGAACTGCGCGGAAATGTGATTGAAATCGTAAAAGACTACCTTGCTGCTGGACTAAACCCTGAAGGATCAATCATCTACGCGCAATCGAGCGTACCGGAAATCTCGGAACTCTCGTTGCTATTGTCGATGGTTCAACCTCTTGGAGAACTCGAACGAATACCGACCTTCAAAGATCTGGTGCGCAAGAATCCTGATAACGTCACGCTTGGATTGGTGACTTATCCGGTACTCATGGCAGCCGACATTCTCGGGCCGCAAGCAACACTCGTGCCAGTCGGTGAAGACCAGATTCCGAATCTGGAACTCGCCCGCAACATGGCACGACGGTTCAACGAGCGATTCGGACAAACATTCGCTCTTCCCGAGATGCTGGAGGAAATGGTAAAAGTTCCTGGGCTCGACGGCGAGAAAATGGGCAAATCGGAGGCAGATAATGCCATCGATATCAATTCATCGATCGAAATCATTCGTAAGCGGTATCTCGAACGCGGGATAACCGATCCGCAGCGCCTACGCGCTTCAGATCCTGGTGATCCGTATAACCGTTGCCGTTCAATATATCCGCTTCACGAAATCATTACCCCCGGCGAAGCCAATGGCCGCGAAATCGCGAAAGCGTGCATTGCGGCCCACATTGGCTGTGTCGAGTGTAAGAAACGTTTGGTGGACAACATCGCGGTAATTCTGGAGCCTTTCCAAGAACACCGCGCGGCTCTCGCCAATCAAAACGATTACGCCCGAGAAGTCCTCCACGAAGGGGGTAAGCGCGCCAGACGAATCATCAAGGAGACCGTCGAGCGCGTCCGAGACAAAATGGGGATTGTTATGTATTAAAATTCGAGCCCATTCGGTAGGAGTTACTACTCCGACCGAATGGGCTTTTTGTTATCCAACCCGATGAGTTTCTACCGGCCGTGAAATAAAAGCCATTTCTTCGGATATGTCTTTATCCGTTCCACGACGACTCGTCGGCATAATTAGATGACCATCGAACGTAGCCCGAATTTCTTTTTCGTTTGTGCTCATAGCAAGCAAATCACCTTTATGCACCTTTTCATAAGATTTGAATTCCTTTATGAAATCAAACGAGAGGTCTGGAAACACTATCGAATCATCAATGTGATATTCATCATACTCCATAGCAACAGACTGCTTTGTGCTCGGCAACATGCTGAGATTTTCAAGCAGTGAAACTGCACACGTTGCCGCTCGTTCAAAAGAACTTGGATCTGTGTGTTGGCCAACCTCAATAGCAAAAATTTTTGCGTCTGACTCAGGACTGCTATAGAAAGAAAACGCTGGCGCACCGATCTGAATTCTGTCGATATTGGATATGAGTGTTTTAATCGGAAAACCTCGCACCAGTTCTGGATGGAATTCTCCCCCTCTGCTAATAATCATTGGCTCGCTCAGCTCAAGCGTGCTGTGAATATCAATCCCAAACTCAAAATGCTTCCAGACTGGATATAATTCTCTCGCACGAACGATTTCATATCGAGTATCGCTTGTTAGGTGTAATGTCTCTCTTGGAAGTCGATTCATATTTATATCGCAGAAACGCGATTTACGAATCTCCTCATTACTTGTCGCATTAAAGAACTTTTCAGTAGCACATATGTTATTAATGACCAAATATAAGGTCCCGCACATTAGCTCTTTTTCTATATTTTTCTCCCTCAAAAGATACTCAAATGCTGCAAGCCCGCTTGGCTCATTGCCATGAGTGCAGGCAGTGATGCCTAGTATTGGTCCGAGTTTTCCACTTTCTATGCGCATGACTCCCGATATGTCCTCACACTGCATTTCCTTGAAACGCTTGAAAAGCGATACTAGTGCGTACGGGACTCCAGTTACCATATAGGATTCATATTAGCGCATATTGATAATAAAAACGGGGAACATATGTTCCCCGTTTGGATGTCGCCACAGTCATGCCGCCGAGAGACAGAGACTATGGCAACGGTTTGCCCACTCCACGATACGGTCGATGGAATCGGTCGCACCGAACATTCGGAATTCGATTGTACCATGCACCGAGATGCGAATGAGCGTCCAGCACTTACGAGGATCTTCTGCGAAACCTTTCGTAATAGCTGTTTGATAATACTCATCCCAATTCAGATAGGGCTTGGGCTCGAAGTCCGGTGCCATCTGTTTGTAAATGGCGAGCCGTTCTCCGAATGAGCCGTCCCCCACTTCGCAGAGTTCGGCGCAGTGTTGGATTACACGATTATAGACACGAAGAGCCGTGTCATGATCTTGCATGCCGACATGCACATGGGTACCGATAACGCGACAGGCGGCCGAGAGAATTTCGCGTGGCATGTCTTTTGTTATCTTCTGATACCGTCCCGTCGGATCCGGGTACACGTCAAGCGGCATATCTTTAGGACCGACTTCGGCATGCATGGCAGACAGACCATAGTGGCGAAGCGCGGTCTCCAATTCCCTGTCACGGCGCTGGAGATGGTGCCCGAGATCCCCCAGAAGGCATGGGCCGACCCTGCTTTCCACCTGGGACGCGGACAATTCATATCCGAATGCTCCTTTTTCCGGATACGCGATTAGGCCGAATCCAGAATCTTCATAGACGCCACGCTCAATACCAGAAAGAACCTTGTGCGCGTGCGGAACAATTCTGCCTGTCTGGTCGCATATGAAGCATTCACGTTCTACACCGACGTGGCCGACTTTGTTTTGGTCGTAGTTGAACAAATTCTTGAACTGATTGATTGTCATGATGCGCCTCTTTTTGTGGTTGGAAAGAACATCTGTTTACGGTTTTCAGAAAATGAAAAACCGCCCTCGCGACACAAACGCATAAGCGTTTATATCGTAAGGGCGGGTCTCCGCGGTGCCACCTTACTTTTCCGCTACTAATCCGCTACTAAGCGGACTTTACCGACTCATGACGCCTTGCGGCCGACATTGGTTATCCCATGGTTACGGGGGATTCCGGATCTCCACTTGCGCAGAGACCATCCTGCCCCTTAATAGACTCGGGGCGATTTCGGCCCAACCCCGCGCGACGCGCGGGACCGAAATATTGATGTTGCAGTTGTTACGAACGATTTCTCTATCTGCGAGCCTATCAAACCATAATTCAAAAGTCAATACAAGTGTTCAACCTTGAACCGTCACCGCCTCGGTGAGTGG
>JACRFJ010000046.1 GCA_016217935.1 Candidatus Kaiserbacteria bacterium | reverse complement strand
GTCGGATTTCCCTGCTTTATCAAACCTACGATGTCGTCATCGGGGCACGGGCAAAGTATGGTCCGCCGACCGCAAGACCTCAAAAAAGCATGGAATTTTGCGATGGATGCAGCACGCGGGAAAACAGGGAAGGTGATTGTCGAAGGTAAGATCAATTTCGACTACGAAATCACACAGCTCACGGTGCGACACAAAGACGGGATCGCATTTTGTGATCCCGTAGGACATATTCAGATCGATGGCGATTACCGCGAATCATGGCAGCCGCACGCCATGAGCAAAATCGCACTCCGCAAAACGCGCGAGATCGCAAGAAAAATTGTGACTGAACTGTGCGGCACAAAAGGACGCGGAATTTTTGGGGTAGAACTTTTTGTGAAAGGCGACAGGGTGTGGTTCTCGGAACTCTCTCCCCGCCCGCATGATACCGGCATGGTCACCATGGCAAGCCAAAACATGAGTGAAATGGAGTTGCATGTGCGCGCCATTCTCGATCTCCCGATCCCCGAAATCACATCACGCCCCGGAGCATCAGTACCAATCCTCGCAGAGATGAAAACTGACACCCCCGCTTACGAGGGTGTCGAAGCCGCGCTCAAAGAGCCGAATACTTGGGTCCGCATTTTCGGTAAACCGATGTCGCCGGGTCATCGCCGTATGGGAGTCGTTGTTGCGCTTGGAAAAAACGTCAGAGACGCGCGTGCTAAAGCACAGAGCGCCGCCAAAAAAATCCGCGTTATTCAAAGATGAAGAAAACTCAGGAGGTCTGACCTCCTGAGTTTTCTTCATAGTCACTATCATTCGACAGCTTCGATAGAAGCGCCGAGTTTTGCGAGGCGCTCGTGGAGATTTTCGTAGCCGCGGTTGATCGGATAGACGTCGGTAAGTGTCGACTGCCCTTCTGCCGCGAGCATGCCGATGAGAAGCATGGTGGCGGGGCGGAGCGCCGGTGGAGCCTCAATGTCTCCGCTGTGAAGTTTTGTTGGCCCCTTTACCAAGACGCGGTGTGGATCGAGAAGCTGCGTATCAGCGCCAAGTTTGTTGATCTCGAGAAACCAATGTGCCCGGCCGTCATACATCCAGTCATGCAGGAGTGTGTCGCCCCTCGCCTGCGTCGCAATCGGCACGAAAAAAGGCAAGTTGTCAGCATTGATCCCGGGAAAAGGCCGTGGGGCAATTTTTTCCGGAGCTGCAACGAGTTCTGACGGTCGTATCGTTATGTCTCGCAGAACCGTGTGACCATTTTCCGACGCGTATGATTCGCCGCGCGAATATGTGAGACCCATGTGTTCGAGGGTGAGGAGCTCGAGTTCGAGCATGTCAAATGGACAGCGCGCGACCGTCAATTTCGAACCGGTAGTCGCAGCAAGAGAAATAAAGAACATCGATTCAATGGGGTCTTCGCTCGGGTGGCCTCGTACTGCTGAGTTGATTTCGGAAATGCCATGCACGACCAATGTGGACGTACCGATGCCTTCGATCCTCACACCGCAATGGCGCAAGAAAATGCAGAGATCCTGCACCATATAGTCCGCGCTCGCAAATTTGATCGTCGTCGTGCCTGGGATTTTTGCTGCTGCCATAAGCGTATTTTCCGTGCCAGTATTGCTCGCCTCAAACATCACGATTTCAGCTGGCCGCAATGTACCGACCTCGACATGATATGTGTGTGACGCTTCGTTGCCCGTGACTTCGATACCGAGTCTCCTCAGCGCATCAATGTGTGCACCTAAGCTACGCTTGCCGAGGTCACAACCTTTTGGAGCTGGAAGATCGAATGATCCGAGGAGGTGCGCAAGCGGTGCAATGAAAAGCGCGATCGAACGGGTCTTCTGCGCTGCCTCGACGTTGAGATTGCTGAGATCGATTTTCTCTGGGGGGCTGATGCGCATGTCGCCCGACGGATCCCACACGATTTTCACACCGATTGATTCCATCACTTCGATAAGTCGCTTTACCTCTTCGATACGCGGCATCCGCTTCAGAATTGTCTCGCCGCGATTGAGGAGCGATGCGGCGAGGAGCGCAACGGCAGCATTTTTCGATATATTGGTTGTGACCGTTCCCGAGAGCTTTTTGCCGCCGATGACCTTGTAATTCATCGGGCTATTATACGCTCCCGCCTATCGTTTGGCTCGCTTTGATGCTTTTGCGCGCTTGTTGAAATCGACGGCAAGGCCGATCCAATACTTGAACTCTTTTGGATCTTTGACCGCGTCTTTTTTCACAAAAATGAAGCCGTTTGCGGTTTTACCGCCCATGACCATGATCTTCGAACCCTTGTGCTTCAGCGCCTCATCTTGCACCAGAGGATCGATGCGGCACATGATTCGATCCTCGTGCACGCCGACGCACATTTTGCCCTTGAGCATAAAGGTTATGCCGCCCATCATCGGTTTCGACACCACGCGTCCCTTTTTTGAAAGCGCCGCCTTTACTCGATCTGCTAGTTCTTGATCGTATGCCATTGCGTCCATCATGACGAACCCAGAGAAAAAAGAAAGGGCTCGAGAAGTGGCGTGGCAGATGCATTTTTGATACTATCGCACCAATTGCGCGTGTAGTTCAGTGGTAGAACGCTGTCCTGATAAGACAGAGGTCGTAGGTCCGATTCCTACCACGCGCACAGATATATATCACTTGTTTTCGTCATATAATGAACGTGTGAAAAACCTACACGGCAAAAACGCAGCATACATAGCCCTGTCGATTATGGGTGTCGTGATTATTCTTTTTGCAATCTATTGGGCCCCAACTGTCTTCCGTGCCGCTCTCCAGCAAGCAGCCGCAGCGACGAGCACGACCTTTTTCAATCTCCTCGGCAATTAACGCCTGGTTATACACACATCTGGCGAGAACTCTATACATTCCTACTCAGGTGTGTATCATACGCGTATTGTCAGCGTAATAATGTATGCACATCAGAGATGAAAGCAAAAAGTGGAGCGTCGCCGACTCTTGAGGATTCCCGTAGTAGAACTCGGCACATTCTAAAAAAGCAGAGCTCGTCCAAAAGTCCGGGCAAGCTCCCCTTTACTGAAAAAGACAGGATTACTCGCTTCGCAGTGGAGCGCAGATTGCAGACGCCTTTTTTGGTTGTCGATCTCGATGTCATCAAGCAAAATTATCGCGCGCTCCGCTCCGCGCTCCCTGCCACACAGGTCTACTATGCGGTGAAAGCAAATCCGGCGCCGGATGTAATCAAGTTGCTCGTTGCTCTCGGATCATCATTCGATGTCGCGAGCCCTGCCGAGATCGATCTGGTACTCGGCGCCGGAGCAAAACCCGGTAATATTTCATACGGCAACACGATCAAGAAAGAGCGCGACATCGCCTATGCCTTCAAAAAAGGCGCGAACCTCTTCGCATTTGACTCCGATGCGGAACTCGTGAAGCTTGCGCGCTCTGCCCCTGGATCACGCGTCTTCTGCCGCATTCTCACCAGCTGTGATGGTGCCGACTGGCCGCTCTCACGCAAATTCGGCTGCGAGGTAGACATGGCATTCGATTTGCTCCTCAAGGCAAAAAAGCTCGGTCTCCGGCCGCGCGGTGTCTCTTTCCATGTCGGCTCACAACAAACGCGCCTCGATCAATGGGATACGCCGATTCGCCAAACGGCAGAACTCTTCATGGCAGTAAAAAGTGCGGGCATCACGCTTGACCTCGTCAACATCGGCGGAGGACTACCCGGACACTATCGCGACAAGGTAGCTCCCGTCGATTCGTACGGATCGGTGATCCGCAAAACGCTCTCGAAATATTTCCCTGACCGAGCAGGCGGCCCTACCATGCCGCAGATAATCACCGAGCCGGGGCGTTCGCTCGTCGCGGATTCGGGCGTCATCGAAGCGGAAGTGGTATTGATTTCAAAAAAAGGATTCTCCGAGGATGTGCGCTGGGTCTACCTCGACATCGGGAAATTCGGCGGACTCGCCGAGACACACGACGAATCGATCAAGTACCGCATCGAGGCGCTGGGGAGAAAAGGAGCGACGGGACCAGTGATCCTCGCTGGACCCTCGTGCGATTCAGTCGATATTCTCTACGAAAAATTTCACTACCAGCTGCCTCTCTCGCTCCAAGTTGGTGACAAGATTCGCATCCATGCGGCGGGTGCCTACACCGCAAGCTACGCATCGGTCGGCTTCAACGGATTTGCTCCATTGCCAACGTATTGCATTTAGCTTCAACGCCTGCCTGCCGGCAGGCAGGGCTTCGCCCCGCTCCCCACACACTGCATGTAAATGATGAAGCACCGGCGATCAAAGATCGCGCGGTGCTCTTCCCGCATTCCTGCGGCGCACGTGCGTGCCATTCTCCTGTTCGCGCTCGAATAGCTTGCTCGGTAACCTATTGAAAAACAGAGCGACGTGGGTCGCGAGGATCGTCCACTCGCGAGTCTCTGCTCCGCTACCATTTCTCACCCGCAAGGGCGATTTCCCGGCGAGTAGTTTACTGATTTCGGAAGCGCGCGTCGGACTCAGGCCCATTTCTCGACAGAGTGCGGCGGCAGAATTCAGGTCCGCTCGATTTAGTATCCGCTTGAGCATCGGATAGGACAGTCGCCTATTCTGAACTTGAGGAAGGCCCACAGGGAGGCGAGGCCTCCCCCCGTTTCCCTGCTACAATGGATACATGAGCTATCGGAGAATACCGTTTGCACCCGAGGAGCACTATCATTGCTACACTCGCGGGATTGACGGTCGCGTTACCTTTCAGGACAAACAAGATTACGAGCGGTTCCAGGAATACCTATATCTTTGTAACGACACAACATCCTTCGACCGGGGTGATTTTCTCAAGCTCGCACATTCAGAAATCTTTTCCCGGCCACGTAAAAAGGAATTGGTGGCAATCGGCTGTTACAGCCTGATGCCGAATCATTTTCACATCGGGTTCCAAGAGGTTGAAGAGGGCGGATCGTCGAAATTTCTTCAGAAACTCGGAACGAGTTACAGTATGTACTTTAATGCCAAGTACAAGCGCGTCGGTGGATTATTCATCGGTCCCTGCCGCTCCCGACATATTGGCAATGAACGATACTTCAGACGTGTTGCTCAATACATTCATCTCAATGCGGCAGAATTGTATGAAGGAAAATGGAAAAGCGGCGCCGTAAAAAATATGCGCCTTCTTGAAAAACAAGTGCGAGAATATGCGTTTTCAAGTTTGCGAGATTATGTCGGATCTCCGAGGCCCGAGAGAGCGGTCCTTAATCCCGAAATGGCAGCGCTTGTTCGAGACGGGATGCCTACCCTCAAAATGGTGCTCACGGAAGCGCGCGAGTACTACGCAGATCTTGAATCCTGAAGACCGGAAGGCGAGGCCTCCTTGTTCATCTTGAATCCTGAAGACCGGAAGGCGAGGCCTCCTTGTTCAGTTGTTCAGTGAGTAGCCTTAGCCGCGACGCGCGGCCTCTATAGCGGCAACATCGATTTTTTGCATCGTCATCATCGCGTCGAACGCGCGTTTTGCCTCGGCACCACCGACCGCAAGAGCATCAAGTAGCACGCGCGGCGTGATCTGCCAAGAAACACCCCAGCGGTCCTTGCACCAGCCGCAGTCACTTTCCTTACCGCCATTCCCGACGATCGCATTCCAGTACTTGTCGGTCTCGGCTTGATCATCCGTCGCGATCATAAAAGAGAATGCCTCGCTCTGCTTGAAGGCCGGACCACCATTGAGGCCGACACACGAAATTCCGAGGACGGTGAATTCGACTGTCAGCACATCACCTTTCTTACCGCTTGGAAAATCAGAAGGAGCCTGGAAAACGGCACCTACTTTGCTATCAGGAAACGTAGCAGCGTAGAATTTCGCTGCCGCTTGCGCATCCTTTTCGAACCAGAGGCAAATCGTATTCTTCGGTTGTGTATTCATATGCCCCAGTATACCAAATCGTCCTCTCCAACCGCGCGGTTTAGGACTCCTTAAAAACAGAATCGCCCGACAGAATTATCTCCTTCCTCAATGGTCGGACTGATTCTGTCGGGCATGCCCGAGTGTGAAAACGCATCATGGCAACCCCAGAGCCGTTGCCAATTCTTCCGCTTCGGCATCAGGTGAGGGTCGCGGATTCTCGAGATGAGCTTCGATGGCGGGGGTCGGAAGATTGAAGGCCGTCATCGTGTCGAAGTAGAGCGCGGTCACCGCAGGCCCCATGTTGGGAGCGCTCGCGAGTTCTGCATAGGTGAGCGACTTGAGGTCGCCTACCGTTTGAATGTCGGGCCTGACTGCCCTAATTCCAGCAGGTATGCATCGGGCAGCCGGAGCGAACCGCAATCCGGCACTGAGTTGATGAACCTTGAACGCTCTGGCCAGGAAACGCACGGAGAAGATGACTTCGATCCGAGCATTTCGCAGAAGTTCCATCTGGCTGTGTGAGAGCTTGTACACAGCTTCGTGAACTTGCCGCTGCCTCTCTACAGAGCCAGGCGGTAACTTAACGTCGAGCGAAGATGGCATTTCAGGTTCCCTTTCTGTAAAGACCAAGTCCCAGAGATACTACCCCGCAAAGATTCTTACCGCTAGAGAACTCAACTGACTGAGCGATTTAGGCTTGCGTTTTCAATAAAGAAGAACATAGTTTTCTCGATGACGATTAGATTCATCGACTCGCAAACGTGCGAAATTGACGGATCAAAATTGGTTTATCTTCGGGACGCTTTAACTGTTTTCAGAAAAATCCAAAAGACGTTGAATGAAATCGGTGCTGATAAATTCTATTCTAGTCCAGAGAATGATGTAAAGAGAGATCGCGAGAGCTTGGCGGAACTCTTTTTCCTATTAGCCTCAAAAGCCGGTACCGGTATGGACTGGTATTTACTCCAACCGAATGATGACTTTCCTGACTTTTATCTAATGGCAATCACTGAGAGCGACCCACCGGTGTTGCTTCATGGGTTTGAACTAACTGAAGTTCCACCGCGGGTTGAAAAATTTGAGGATGCGATGTCCATTGTTAACTCTAAATTGCAAAGAAGATACCAACCAAAACATAATTTGCTCATATACCTCAATAATGCAAAAGGAAGAGAATGGACTCCACTGATTGCCGAACAAATAACCAACACATCATTTAAAGAAATTTGGACTGTTCAGGTTTTGACTATCAACAACAATACTGAACTCAAATTCTCTGTCGCAAATCGCATATGGCCTCAGCCAGCTATTCAATGGGTGGCAGACTTCGATACGCCGGGTCTCTTCCGTCCTAAAGAAATACCTAAGAATTCTGAGATTTTAAAAACAGACGCGGGCGATTTCTTGCAACTCAAAAGAGAATTTGTAAAAGATTTTCTCAAGAACGTTCGAAGATACCTCCTTTCGCTCAGAAAATCATGAATGCAAAAAGGCGCCATTTCTGGCGCCTTTTTACTATACACTCTTTTGTTCCGTCCAAACGTCCGGTCTTTCCCGAACTGTCAGACATCATTTGTGGATGAATGTCATTTCCCTTATGTGCTCAGCTGAGACACATAAATCGACTATCAAGTCTGTTCACGCGAACGTGAGAGACCGTCCAATTTTGGAATGAATCCACGAGCAGCTTCCGCTACCCGTGCCTTGTTACGACTTACTCTTTGTCATTGAGTTTGCCTTGGACCATCGCAAGGATGAGCTTTGGGCACTCCCAACTTCCCTGAGTTGACGGGCGGTGAGTACAAGGCTTGAGAACGTATTCACCGTGGTGTGGCTGACCCACGATTACTAGCGATTCCGGCTTCATGAGGTCGAGTTGCAGACCTCAATCCGAACTGGCGCCGCTTTTAAGGATTTGCTCCGGGTTACCCCATTGCGCCCCTTTGTAACGGCGATTGTAGCGCGTGTGCAGCCCAGGACATCAGAGGGACATGCTGACTTGGCGTCATCCTCACCTTCCTCCCCCGTGAGGGGGCAGTCTCGCCTGACAAATATAACAGGCAACGAGGGTTGCGTTCGTTACCCCACTGAAGGG